>CAZMML010000247.1:0-5978 GCA_964567335.1 uncultured Nannocystis sp.
CGGGCGCTCGACGTACTCGATGGCGTCGTGCCCGAGCCAGCGCCCGTGCGAGGGCCCGAACACGACCGCGTTGGCGTAGATCGCCAGGCCCGGGTTCGGCGGCGGGGTGTCCGCGTGCTCCATCCGCGGGTCGATCCGGCGCCAGCGGATCGTCAGCGGCGGGCACCCGGACTCGCTCCACGAGCGACGCCCGCGGCCGGGGCGGTCGGAGAAGAGGACGGGCGCGCCGTCCCAGCGCCCCGGGGCGACGAGCGCGACGGTGATCGCCTCGCCGCGGCGGGCGTCCACCGCGCGCGAGGCGGGCCCCTCATCGACCTGGCCTTCCAGCCAGGGCTCTCCGCGCAGCTCGCAGCGCGGGGCGGGGACCACCAGGAGGGAGAGGGCGAGCGGGGCGAGCACGGCCTAGCCCCGGGCGAATCGGCGCAGCATCCCGTCGATCTCCTGGCGGGCCTCGCTCAGGCGCTGCGAGCGGTACACGCCGTATGCGCCGCCGATCAGCGGACCGGTGACGAGGCCGACCAGCGGGAGGACCGAGGCGGCGAGGCCGATCTTCGCGCCGCTGACCGCGGCGCCGCTCGGCGAGAGGCGCTCGTGGAGCGAGAGGAGGTCGGCGTGGAGCTTCTCGCGCTCGTCGGGGGTCAGGGCGGAGAGGCGCGCGAGCCGCTCCCTCATGGAGCCGAGCTCGCGCTCCAGCGACTCGTCGCTGAAGGGGACGATGTCGACGAATTCGCGGGCGCGCTCGACCTGGGCCTGCGCCCAGCCCTTGGGGTCCTTGCGGAGGTTCTCGGTCTGGGTGCGGACCCATCCCTTGGGATCGTCGAAGAGGGACATCGGCGGCCAGCATAGCAGGCCGCGGGCGCGCGGCCACGCGAGCGCCCGCGCTCAGGGGCGCAGGCCCGGGAGGCGGCGCTCGAAGTAGCCGATGAAGTTGAAGATCACGGCGTGCTGGTCCGAGGCGAGGCCGGCGGCGTCGTTGGCGATCGCGGCGCCCCGGTAGAAGAAGCCGGACGGGGCGCTGCTGTGGTCGTAGCGGTACTCGACGCGGATCCGGACGGCGTCGAAGAAGCGCAGGTCGTTGGTGAAGGTGACGCCGTAGAGCCAGTTGACCTGGTCCTGCGCGTTGAAGATCCGGCCGCCATAGTCCAGGAAGAACTCCGGCCGGGCGGCGATCCCGTAGCTGTGCTGCTTCTTCCTGCCGAAGGCGACCACATGGCGCCGCACCGAGATCATGCCGTTGGTCCAGTGCGCGACCGGGCTCCCCTCCTTGAACGTCAGCTTCTCGCGCCCGTAGTCGCCGACGATCGCGAGGCCCCACTTGTCCGTGCTGTAGACGATCTGGCTGTCGAGCAGGAGGCGCCAGGCCTCGGGCCGGAGGTTGACGTCCTCCGGTCCGCCGTACACGTTCTGGGTCAGCGTGAGGTTGGGGGCGGCGAAGATCACCAGGTTCAGGAGCCCGCTCGGCACCTTGTTGTTGTCGCCCATGTACCCGTAGGCGTCGGCGATCCACAGGCCGAGCCCGACGCGGTCGCCGAGCGGCTGGTAGATGCGAGCGCCGGCGAGGAAGAAGGGCACCGAGGAGTAGCCCCAGGTGATCGACGAGTGCCAGTTGTCCTTCGCCCAGAAGCTGCCGAAGTGCGTCGGCGCGAGCATGAGGCCGGCCGCGAACTCGGTGCCGCCGCGGAGCTTCACCCCGGCCCACGCGCGGCCGATGTGCTTGAAGGCCTCGACCCCGGCGTAGCGCCCGTTCGCCCCGCCCGCGACCGGCTCGGTGTAGTAGAGCGCGTCCGCCGAGGAGCCCGCTTGCAGCGCCAGCTCCATCATCCACGGCGAGCGCAGCGGGTCGCGACGCACGTAGGCGACGACCAGGTTCGGGTTGAACTCGCCGGTCCGCGAGGTCACCGCGGTTCCCCGCATGATGTGGTTGTCAGGGAGGTTGCTGTTGAAGATGTACTGGGTGTCGACGAAGCCCCCGACCGCCCAGGGCTCGTCGGCCGCCGGCGTCGGCTCGGCGGGAGGCGCGGCGGGGGGCGTGGCCGAGGCAGACGCGGGGGGCGTGGGAGGGGTCGGGGTGGGCGCCTGGGGCGCGGCGGGGGGCGTGGTCGAGGGTTCGTTCGCCCTCGTCTCGGCGCTCGCGTCGGGCTGCGGCCGCCAGGGCTCCAGCGCCGCGGCGTTGTTCGGAGCGGGTGCTGGAGCGACCACGAGGTAGAGGGCGAGCAACATGGGACAGAGGGGACGCGCTGGAGGGACGCGCGCAGACGGAAACAGCCACGCGAGCGCGCACGGGGTCAAGAAAGCGGCGCGCAGCCGCGTCGCCTTCGGCAGAAGGGGCGTGGATCTCGGCGGAGCGTCGTGGTATCCAGCGAGTCGGGGATGGGTGCTGCGGGCGACAGCGGCTGGTCGAGGCGCGGGCTCCTGTGCGCAGCCGCGGGCGCCCTCGCCTGGGGCCTCGGGCGGCCGCTTCGGGCGGCCCGCGAGCTGCCCGAGAAGGTCCGAGAGATCGACCGCGGCCCGCGAGGGACCACGCTGTCGCTGCACCTCGAGCACGGCATGTTTCCGGCCAAGGGGGCGCGCTACACCGACCCAACGACCCTCGTCTTCGTCCCCGATCATTTCCGCGCCCCCGAGGACGGGCGGGTCGACGCCGTGATCCACTTCCACGGCCACCGCACGACCGCCGACGAGGCGATGAAGAAGCACCAGCTCCGCGAGCAGTTCGACGACAGCCGGCAGAACGCGATCCTGATCATGCCGCAGGGCCCGGTGCGCCGCTCTGACTCGAGCGGCGGCAAGCTCGACGAGGAGGGCGGCCTGTCCCGCTTCCTGACCGAGGTCCGCTCGACCTTGCAGCTCCCGGCGCTGCGCGAGGCGCTCGGGGCGGCCCAGATCCCGCGGGCGGCCCGGATCGGCATGGTGTGCATCTCGGCCCACTCTGGCGGCTTCGGCGTGACCGCCCGCTGCCTCAAGCACGGCGGCTACGACGTCACGGAGGTCTACCTCTTCGACGCGCTCTACGGCGAGATCGCCGCCTTCGCCGACTGGGTGATCGAGCGGCGGGAGGTCGGCGCGGCGCGCGAGCGGCACAAGCTGATCTGCTACTACGTGCGCGGCGCGCCGCGGCAGAACAGCGGGGTCCTGATGCGGACGCTCGAGAAGGCCGGGGTCGACGTGCTCCACGAGACGCGCGAGGGCCAGCTCAGCCGCGCGCAGATCACCAAGGCCCGCGCGGTGTTCATCCGCGCCCGCGCAGACCACTCGCGCCTGACCTACCAGAGCAACGCGCTGCGCGACTGCCTCTACGCGTCCGCGCTGCGCCGCCGCCTCGCGTCCGATTGGTTCGAGAACAAGGACGAGCAGCGCGCCATCGAACCGCGGCGCTGATCGCCCGCCTGGACTTCGCGGCCCTCGCGGCGCGTAGGTCCGGTAGGCTGGAGGTCGACGTGGCGGGGGGTTCGTTCGTGGCGGCGCTGTCGCTGTGGTTCATCGGTCCGATGGACCCTGTGCTTTCAGACATGTCGGAGGGGGCGCCCCGGGCCGAGCGCCCGGCCGCCGCCGAGGTCGACGCGCTCGCGCGGGCGCTGGCCGGCCTCGACGACCCGCCGCGGCTCCGTCGGGCCCGCCCGGGCTACGCGCGTCGCGTCGCGCGGTCCTTCGCCCGCTTCGAGGCGAAGGTCGGCGCGCCGCTGCAGGCCTGGTCCGAGGCGGCGCTCCCGCAGGCGCCCGGCGAGACGGTCTTCTACCCCTTCGCGGGCGCCGACTTCCCGACCGCGCACCGGATGTACCCTCGCGCGAGCCGCTACGTGCTGGTGGCGATGCAGCGGGGCGGGCCGCCGCCCGCGCTGGACCGCCTGCGCGCGGAGGAATTGGACGCGGCGCTCGCCACCTACGAGGAGCTCCTCCGCGGCTTCCTCGGCCGCGGCTTCTTCATCACCCAGGAGATGAACGAGGGCACCGACGACGAGACCGCGGTCCGTGGGATCACGGGCCTTCTGATGATCTTCGCCGCGCGCGAGGGCTTCACCGTCGAGGCGGTCGAGCCGATCGCCCTCGGCGACGACGGCGCGGTCACGGCCCACCCCGGCGACCCCGCTCGCTCGCGCACGTGGGACTCGGTCCGGCTGCGCCTGCGCCGCGCGGACGGCTCCCCGGCGATCTTGGAATACCTCCGCGTGGGGCTGTCGAACCTGTCTGTCAGGCCAGAGTCTGCCGCGCACGCGCTGGTCGCCGGGCTGGCGGGCCAGCGCGTGATCCTCAAGGCCGCCTCTCACTTGCCTCAGGATCCGAACTTCTCCGGGATCACCGGGCTGCTCCTGGCGCGCGCCCCGACGATCGTGCAGGACGAGACCGGCGTCGCCTACGACGCGCTGCGCGCCCGCTTTCAGGTCGCGCTCTACGGGGATTTCGCCCAGGCCAACCTCCTCTTCGAAGAGACCGGCCAGAGCTCGCTCCTGGAGGCCTACCGCGCGACGCGGGCGCCGAAGCTGCCCTTCCACGTCGGGTACCGTAAGGGGGCGCGCGCGTGTATGCTCGTCGCCACCCGCGACCCTGCCCCGCCTTGAAATGGTCCGCGGCGCGAGCGCACGCACGAGAGGACCTGCGCACGTCCGACGGCACGAGGTTAAGATGGGCTCATGTCCCTTAGCCGCCTCACGACGCGCGCCTCGCTCCTCCTCGTCGCCTCGCTCCTGGCCTGCACCTTCAACGCGAGCGGCATCGACTCCGAGGGGCCCCCGACCTCGGGGGGAACCGTGACCGGCTCGAGCACGGGCGAGGGGACGACGACGACGACGACGAGCGCCACCACCACGGAGGGGACGACGACGACGACGACGACGACCGACGCGACCACCGTGAGCTCGACCAGCGGCCCGGGGATGTGTCAAGACGGGGTCCTCGATCCGGGCGAAGAGTGCGACCTCGCGGACAACGGCGCCGGCGGCACCTGCACGCCCGAGTGCAAGTTCAACGTCTGCGGCGACGCCTTCAAGGGCCTCGGCGAGGGCTGCGACGACGGCAACCAGGACGACACCGACGGCTGCAAGAGCGACTGCACCCTCCTCACCTGCGGCAACGACGTGCTCGACGACGGGGAGGAGTGCGACGACGGCAACATGATCAACGACGACGCGTGCACCAACGCGTGCACGACGGCCAAGTGCGGCGACGGCATCTTCCAGATGGGGCTCGAGAAGGAGTGCGACGAGGGCGGCGCGACGGCCAACTGCGACGCCGACTGCTCGTTCCCCGAGTGCGGCGACGGCGAGCTCAACATGGCCGCCGGAGAGGCCTGCGACGACAGCAACATGGACGACACCGACGACTGCGCCGCCTGCCAGGTCGCCGTCTGCGGCGACGGGTTCGTCCGCGCCGGCATGGAGGCGTGCGACGACGGCAACCAGACGTCGGGCGACGGCTGCGACGACATGTGCCAGTGGGAGTCGCTCCGGGTGTTCGTCACGTCGATGACCTTCAAGGGCAACCTCGGCGGGCTCGCGGGCGCCGACGCGAAGTGCCAGGACGCGGCCAACGCGGCGATGGCGGGGGGCACCTGGATGGCCTGGCTCAGCGACGGGATGAAGGGCCCCGCGACGCGCTTCACGACCAAGGACCACCCGCGGCCCTACGTCTTGACGGACGGCAAGGCGGTCGCCAGCAACTGGGCGGACCTCCTCTCCCCTCCGCTCGTCAACAACATCAACAAGACCGAGGACGGCTCGATGGTCGGCTCGCCGAACGACGTCTGGACCAACACCAACCCCGACGGCACGCCGACCGGGTCGGACAAGCTCTGCTCTGGTTGGAGCTCGGCGATGATGATGGACAAGGGCAACCACGGCGACCGCAACCAGAAGGACGCGACCTGGACCGCGAAGGGCAACGTCGGCTGCGACACCTTGCTGCACCTCTATTGCTTCGAGCAATGAGACCGCGGATCTGAAGAACCATCACCGCGCTCGCCTTTCGCCCTAAGTCCGCGTCTC
>CAZMML010000248.1:0-5971 GCA_964567335.1 uncultured Nannocystis sp.
AACTCGTAGAACATCGTCAGGGCGCACGAGCCGCCGGCGACCGGCGACGTCCAGCCGTGGGTCCCGCCGGGGATCACGTGAAACGTCTGGTTCGGGCCGCCGAAGTGATCGGCGAGGGTCATCGCCTGGGCGAGGCCGGCCGGCGCGTCGAACTCGCCGTTGAGCATCAACATCGGCGCGGCGGTCTCGGCGAACTGGTCCGCGTACATGTCCTCGGCGTAGGCGGGCCACAGGTCAAAGATGTCGCGCACGTCGCCGGTGCCGGTGGCGAACAGCGCGCCGGCGAGGAACGCGTCGATCTCGGCGGCCGAGGGGATCGGGGGGTCGTACATCTCGCCGAACTTGTCGAAGAGGTTGAGCAGCCGGGAAAAGTAAGGATCCCCGACGAGTTCGGTCGCGGGCTCGGGCTTGTTGTCGGCGAAGTACTGCAGCGCGACGACGTCGGCCGGGCTGCAGCGCTCGAGCCGATAGACGACCGCGGGGATCAGCACGCGCTCGTCGTAGGTGTACCCGAGGATCGAGCCGAAGAAGTTGCGCAGGGTGAGGCGATCGAGGCCGGCGGCCGAGCAGTGGCCGAGCTCGATCGCGTCCATCACCTGGGCCATGCGCGTGACGGGCTCGTCGCCGGCGCCGAGCTTGCTCGCGCACAGCGGGTCGGCGCCGCACGCCTTCATGTACCCGCGTCCGGCGTCCTCGAAGCTCTGGTCGAGGCCGGTGAAGGAGAATCGCGGGTTGACGATCCCCAGCAGGGAGACGCCCGACGGCTGATCCGGGTAGAGCTGGAGGTATCGCTGCACCCAGTAGGTCCCGTACGAGATCCCGTGGACGTGCACCGATTGCCCCGGCTCGCGGGTGGCGTCGATCAACCGGCCGAGGTCGCGGGCCGCCTGGGTGGTGCTGAAGTGGCGCAGGCCCTCGCCCCAGGTCGTCACGAGCTCGTCGATGCAGGCGGGGTACTCACCCTTCTCGATCGATGCGCCCGACGGGGTGTCCGCGCCCTCGGCCCCGCACCCGAGCCTGGTGGAGCGGCCCACGCCGCGGTGGTCGAGCAGGTACACGCTCCACGTCGGATCGAAGCCGGTGAAGTACTCGGCGAAGGGGTCGTGGCCGTTGGAGGCCCCGCCGGGGCCCCCGTTGAGGAGCCACACCTGCGGGCCCGGCTGACCCCCGCGGACGCGCTTGAGGAAGAGCGAAATGTGAGCACCGCCGGGATCCTCCCAGTCGAGCGGGACGTCGACGTCGGCGCACTCCGCCGCGCTGCCCTCGCCGTCGCTCAGGACCGGACACGGGTACCACGCGATGTCGATCGTGAAGCCTCCGCCGGTGTCGGTCGGGTCGGTTGCGCCGGACGAGGAGCCGCTGCTCGCGTCGGTGTCGGTGCCGCTCGAGCCGGTCGGGCTGCACGCGAGCGCCGCGAGGAACAGGGCGCTCGCCGGAGACAGGGCCGAGAGGGCACGTCGCGGGGCCCATGATCGCCGGGCGCCCTGGCCGGACGCCACGACCTTGCGACCGCGTCGCTCCATCCTCCATGCGTACCACAGCTGCTCGGGCGAGGGCGGGCACGCCGCCCGCACGCGGCCCTCCGGCAGGTCGCCGAACCGCGGACCCGCGAGCGCGCCGCCGGCCCCGTCGAGCTCCCCGCGGCCGGGTCAGCGGTCCGGCACGCGGGCCGGAGGACGGGTTATCGCGCGCGTTCGCAATCGATCCCGCCGATGGTGAGCCGCGGTACCGCGACCCGCGGGTACGCCGGCCCGCACGGACGAGCCCCTGCGCGCGGACGGGCGCGCCTCCGCGCGGCGCCTCGCCTGCCCACCCGCGGCCCATCGGCTGTCCACTTGTGGTCAGCTCCAGAGGCGGGCCCCGCGTCGCCCATGCAGGACCACCATGAACCATCCCGACCTCCCCCACCCGCGCCCGCTCCTCCCGCCGAAGCTCTGCCTCCCGCACGACGATCCCGATCCCAGCGGACGCGAGCAGCAGCTCGGGCGAGCGCGTGAGACCTACCGCTACAGCTACGACAAAGCCAACATCCGCGGGCTCGCAATGGCGGCGGAGCTCCCCGCGGAGGAGAAGCCCGATCTGGAGTGGCAGCGGGCGACCGCCGAGGTCGTCGCGCGCCTCGTCGCCAACGCCATCGACGTCTCGGGCCGGCCCGGTCGGGCCGAGTTCGGCGCGATCGCTGCGACGATCGCCAAGGACGGGCTAGAGGGCGCGCTCCGCGAGATCTCGCGGGTCGTGGTCGGCGGCGCAGCCGCCCTGAAGATCACGCGCGTGGCCGACTACGCGGGTCTCTTCCACCAGTGGCCGGCGCCCTTCGAGGCGAGCGAGCTGCACCTCGACTCGACCTTCGCCCACATGCGCCTCGCGGGCCCCAACCCCGCCTGGCTCCGGCGCATCGAGGCGCGGACGGGGCTTCCGCCCGACTTCTCGGTCCGCGCCGAGCACTACGCGGCCGCGGTCGGCGACGGCGACTCCCTCGAGCGCGCGCTCGCCGAGGGCCGCCTCTTCGCCTGCGAATACCGCCAACTGCTCGACCTCAGGCCCGGCGCGGTGCCGGTGCCCGCGGGCGTCGACGTCGACTACGCCCGCGACCCGGCCGCCTGGGACGCGGCCTACCGCGCGCGCGAGGCCGCCTACGCCGACGCGCCGCACCCGAAGGCACTGGTCGCGCCGCTCGCCCTCTTCGCGTCGATCCGCGGCGAGCTCGCTCCGATCGCCATCCAGCTCTTCCCGGACGGGCACCGCGGCCGCCGCTACCCGGTCTTCACCCCGCGCGACGGGCTCGCCTGGACCGCCGCCAAGGCGGCCGTACAAGCGGCGGACGGCACCGTCCACGAGACGATCAGTCACCTCGGCGAGACCCATCTGGTTCAAGAGGCGTTCTGCCTCGCGCTCCACAACACCCTCTCGACGCGCCACCCGCTGCACCACCTCCTCGCGCCGCACTTCGTGGGCACCCTCTCGATCAACGCCAGCGCCGACCAGACCCTCGTCGCCCCGGCGGGCTACGTCGACAAGCTCCTCCTGCCGACGATCGGCGGCGGGATCCAGCTCACCGCGGCGGCCGTGCGCGGGTACGACTTCAACGCGTCGATGTTCCCGCGCCAGCTCACCGCGCGCGGAGTGGACGACGCCGAGGTCCTCCGCAGCTACCCCTACCGCGACGACGGAGCGCTCGTCTGGCGCGCGATCGAGTCCTTCGTCCGCGCCTACGTGGAGCACCACTACCGCGGCGACGCCGACGTCGCGGCCGACCTCGAGCTGCAGGCGATGGTCCGCCAGGTCGGCCAGGAGCGCGGAGCCGACGCCGCCGGCAGGCCCGTCGGCGGCGGGATCGGCGGCGTCGGCGAGGGGGGCCCGCGCGTGGTCACCCGCGCCTACCTGGTCCAGATGATCACCCAGATCATCTGGAACGGCAGCGCCCAGCACGCCGCGGTCAACTTCCCGCAGGCGGGCCCGATGGCCTACGCGCCGCACTACCCGCTCGCGCTCCGGGGCGCGCCCGCGGGCCGGGTGTCGGAGGCCGAGTACTTGCAGATGCTGCCCGACCACGAGTCGGCGCACACCCAGCTCTTCATCACCAAGCTCCTCGGCGCCACATACGTGACCAGGCTCGGTCACTACCCGCGCGGCCCCGCCGGCGCCAGCCACTTCGGCCCCGGTCCGCTCGCCGCCCTCGAGGCCGCCCACCAGCGCGAACTCGCCGCCCTCGAGCAGACGATCCGCGAGCGCAACTCGACCCGCCGCGCCTACCGCTACCTCCTGCCCTCGGAGATCCCGCTCTCGATCAACATCTGACGGCGCGCGGCGCCGTCGACCTCCGCTCGCCTACCAGCAGGACCACAAGCGCGCCGGTGTGCCGCGGCGGTCGGTGGCTGCGCCCGCATCGACGCTCGTGACGTGCTCTCGACGAGCCTTCCACGAGCTCACTCGTGCCATCGCTCACCGTCGCGCCGACGCGACATCGCCGGCCCGGACCCTGACATTCCGGTCATGGGACCCCGAGGAATCCGGCGAAGGACCCGCAGAACGCCCTGGCATCGCTCATGCAGTGACGCAGGATCATGCGCCGCCGCTCGTCGACCCTCCCCATCTTCCTCGCCCTCGCGCCGCTCCTCGCCGCCGCCGCCTGTCAGAAACCCGATCCCAACCCGGGCGGCACGACCACCGAGGGCGACACCGAGGGCGACACCGAGGGCGGCACCACCGGGGGAGACACCGAGGGCGACTCGACGACGAGCAGCACCACCGACGGCGGCGCGTCCGACTCGAGCTCCGGCAGCACGACCACCCCGCCCGACGAGTGCGGGTTCCTGCTCGCCGACATGAGCCCCGAGGAGATCCTCGCCGCCCGCACCGAGTCGGAGTCCCACACCTGGGGCGCGCCAGAGTACCTCTCGTGGTGCGAGGGCGAGCACTCGATGGCCTGCACCACCTCCGAGGGCGAGGCCGGCACCTCGCTCTGCGTGGTCTCGTGGGGCCAGGAGGAGTGGACGACCTGCGCGGTCATGCACGCCTGCACCCCGGACGACGTGTTCGAGGAGCGAGAGTGCGATGGCACTTACTGCGCCCTGATCGAGGGCGTCCTGACCATCGACGAGTGGACGAGCGAGGACCCCTGCTGCGGCACCGACGACCCCTGCTGCTGGACGCCCCTGGTCGTCAGCTTCGACGGCGAGCCGATCCGCTTCGAGGCCGCCGGGGCCGCCGCGTTCGACATCAGCGGCGTGGGCGCTTGCCTCAGCACGGACTGGCCGACCCAGCCGTGGCTGGCCCTCGACCGCGACGGCGACGGGATCATCGGCAGCGGCCGCGAGCTCTTCGGCAGCGGCACGATCATGACCACCGGCGTCCGCGCCAGCCACGGCTTCGAGGCGCTCGGCGAGTTCGACGTCGACCGTGACGGCAAGATCACCGCGGCCGACCCGATCTTCCACGAGCTGGTGCTCTGGTCGGATCACGACAGCGACCGCCGCGGCGCGCTGGCCGAGCTCGTGCCGGTCGCCCAGGCGGAGCTCATCGCCATCGACCTCGGCTTCGGTCGGCGCCACGACTGCGACGAACGCGGCAACTGCGGCGTCGAGCGCTCGGCCTTCGAGTTTCGCGACGGGCTCGGCGCGATCGAGCGCGGCGAGATCGTCGACGTCCACCTCCCCTGCCAGTAGCTCGCTCGGCCCCGCCGGCCGCGGTGAGGAGCGCCTCTCAAGGGCAGGCTCGAGCTCGGCGGGAGGCTCGGCCGTGAAGCCGACACGGCCCACGCGATCCGACTTCCGAGAGGAAGGCGCGCGCCCCCCACGCGTCAGTCGCGCCGATAGCTGTCCTCGACGTCTTCCACGCTGAGGGGGTTGTCGCGCTCCTCGATCTCGCGGGTGAGCGCCTCGATGTGCCTTCGCGCCTCGGCGAGTCGGCGCTTGACCGTGGCCAGGCTGAGCTCCATCTGCTCGGCGATCTCCTCGAGCGAGAGGCCCTCGCATCGCAGAAGAAAGGCGGTGCGCTCCTCCTCGTCGAGGCGTTGCAGCAGGATCTGCACGCGGAGCCGACGATCGAGGCGCTGGCTCGGCGACGTCATGGCGTGCGGGGTCTGCGAGCTGCGGAACTCCTCCGAGGTGCGCGTCCGGGTGCGAAACTGCAGGAGCTTCTTCCGCGCGATCCCCATCAAGAAGGCGCGCGGCTTCTCGATCGTCGCCGGGTCCTTCTCCAGCAGGGTCTCGAGGGTCGCCTGGGCGAGGTCCTGCGCGTCCGCGTAGGGGACGCCGCTGCTGCGAAAGAAGCGGTTGAGGGGATCGGCGTAGGAATGGACGAGCGCGGCGATGGTCGAGGCGTTGGAGTCGGTCATGGTGAGGCCTGTTCGTCGTGGTCACGCGAGCGGTCGAATTCGGCTCAAGGATCTCTCGGCGCCGGGCACCCGGGCGAGGCGTCCCGCCCGCCCGCGCACTGCGCGCGACAGCGCTCGAGCGCCTGCAGGCCCTTG
>CAZMML010000249.1:0-5956 GCA_964567335.1 uncultured Nannocystis sp.
CAGCGTCAGCGCCAGCAGCCCGCCGATCTCCGGCGACCCCCACGCGCGCGCCGCCGCGAGCAGCACCGTCGCCGCCCCCACGAGCATCAAGGTCGCCGCGATCACGCGGCCCCAGGCGTCCCGGCGCAGCAGCACCCCGGCGAGCCCGAGCAGCCACAACGCGCTGGCGAGGTAGAACGCGTGCGTAACCGGCACGCGCGGACTTATATCCGAAGGCGCGGCGCCCCGGCACAGGCGGCGGCGATCACGAGCCCGACCAGCGCCAGCGCCAGCAGCGCCGGCGAGCCCGCCAGCGCCTCGGCCACCGCCGACGCCGCGCCCGGCTCCGCCCCGGCCGGCAAGGCGCGCCCCGTCCACACGAACTGCCGCGCCCAGGTCCCGACCAGCACGAAGGCAAGCGCCCCGAGGAGCCCGCCCGCGACGAGCCACCGCCCGCGCCGGGCGCTCGCCTCCTGTGGCAGATCCTGGCGCGCGACCCGGATCACGGTCAGCGCCGCCCCGAGCGTGGCGAGACCCACGAGCCCCGGACCGACGACACCATAGAGGAACATCGCCAGCATCGTCCCCGCCACCGCCGCGGTGAGCGCGACCAGCGCGCGGGCGGGCCGGAGGATCACCGCCGCCACCGCCGCCGCGATCACCACCACGATCACGACCGCGAGGATCGTCGCCGCCGTCGGATCAGGGCGGGTGGAGGCCACCGCAGCCGCGAGGATCGAGCGCGTCACGACCGCCGGGTCCGCCGCGCGCTCGGGTCGAGGCGGAGGCACACGCCGCCCTCCCCGAGCTGGAAGTGCGGGCTCGCCTGGAGCTGCGGATCGATCTCCGCCGCCGCCGCCGGCACCGCCCCGAACTTGCCGGCGAAGAAGTCCGTCGCGCCCGTGGTGACGAGGTAGACCGCCCCGACCCCGAGCGTGCGGGCGCGCCGCAAGATCCCGTCCGCGAGGATCCAGCCGAGGCCCTCGCCGCGGCGGCTGCGGCCGACCGCCAGGTTAAAGAGGAGCGCCTGGTTCCCGCTCACCTGGAGCGACACGCAGCCGACCACCGCGCCCTCGGCGTCGCGGATGATCAGCGTCTCGGTCGCCTCATCCGCGTTCGTCGGCAGCAGCCCGTACGACGCGCAGATCGCCTGCACCGCCGGCAGGTCCTCCGGCGTCGCGAACATCACCGCGTCGCCGAGCTCGCGCAGCAGCTTCGCGGCGAGGCCGCCGAAGGAGCCCGAGGTCAGCATCAAGATGGTGTCCCCCGGCGCGACCTCGGCCAGCACCGCGTCGGCCAGCTCGTCGACGCTCGCGTAGGCGGTGGCCTCGATCCCGTGCGCCGCGATCCCGCGCGCCAGCGCCGCCGTGTCGAGGCGCAGGTCGGGCGGGATCTTCTCCGGTCGGAAGAGCGGCCCGATGAACACCCGCGACGCTGCCGTGAAGCTCTCGGCGAAACCTTCCGTGAACACCGCGCGGCGGGACGACGCGCTCCGCGGCTCGAAGCACACGAGCATGCGCCCCTTCGGGAAGTGCCGGCGGATCGCCGCGGTGGTCACCCGCACCGCGGTCGGGTGGTGCGCGAAGTCGGTGACCACGCGGATCCCGCTGGCGATCCCGACCAGCTCCTGGCGGCGCTTGACCCCGAGGAAGCGGCGCACCGCGTCGCGGAGCGGCTCGACCGGCGCCCCCTCGAGGCGCGCGATCGCCAGCGCGGCCAGGACGTTGCCGAGGTTGTAGCCGCCGACCAGCGTGGTCGAGAACTCGCCGAGGCTCGCGCCGCGCTCGAACACCTCGAAGAGCGTGCGGCCCCCGCCGCCGTGCTTGGCCTGCACCAGGCAGGTGAAGTCGGCTGCGGCGGGATCACCGCCCTCGGGGAGCACGCGGTAGGTCGTCACCTTGCAGAGCGCCTCACGCGCCACCTCGGACGCCCCGGCGTCGTCGGCGCAGACCACCAGGTCGCCCTCCGGCGGGATCAGGCGGACGAAGCGGACGAACGCCGCCTTGACCGCCGCGAGGTCCGGGAAGATGTCGGCGTGGTCGAACTCCACGCTGGTCAGCACCGCGCGGAAGGGCTGGTAGTGGAAGAACTTCGATCCCTTGTCGAAGAACGCGGTGTCGTATTCGTCGCCCTCGAGCACGATCGCCGGGCCCTGGCCCCACAGGTACCCGCGACCGAGGTTGAGGGGGACCCCGCCGACGAGCGCGCTCGGCCGCTGCCCGGCGCGCGCGAGGAGCCAGGTCAGCAGCGAGGTGGTGGTCGTCTTCCCGTGGGTGCCCGCGACGACCAGCGAGCGCCGGTGCGGCAGGATCAGCTCCGCGAGCAGCGAGGGGAAGCTCGCCAGGCGGAGCCCGCGCGCCTGCGCCGCGACCACCTCGACGTGCCCCGAGCTGCAGACATTGCCGACCACCACGCGGTCCGGACCCCAGTCGAGGTTCTCGGCCCGGAAGCCGGTGAAGACCGGAATCTTGGCCGCCTCGAGCTGCGTCGACATCGGCGGGAAGAGCCCCTCGTCGGACCCGCGGACCTCGTGGCCGGCCTCTTGAAGGAGGCCCGCGAACGCGCCCATGCCGGAGCCGCCGATGCCGATCAAGTGAACCTTCAAAGCGGGCGAAGGATGGACCCCCCCGGCGAACATGGTCAAGCCGCCCGCAGGGTGCGGCCCAGCACATCGTCAAAAAGCGAGCACGCCGTGGCGACGCGCCCCCGCCGCACCGGACCTGTGCAACCTTGGAGGGGCCTCGAGGTTCTCAAGAGAGACACCATGGGAGATCTCACCGCAGACATGGAGCGACGGACCTACCCGCGCGTCCGGATCCACATCGACACCCAGCTCACCGCGCCGGGCGGCAGCTTCCGCGGGCACACCCTCGACCTCTCCGCCAGCGGCGCCTTCGTGCAGACCCCCCGCCCGATCCCGGTCGGGACCGGCGTCCGTCTGGCGCTGGGCCGCGGCGCCGCCAAGAACCCCCTCGTCCTCGACGCCGAGGTCGTCCGCGTCGGCGACACCCGCGAGGGCCGCCTCGCCGGGCTCGGCCTCCGCTTCGTCGGCCTCACCGCGATCGAGACCGGCCTGCTCCAGGCGATGCTCGCCGCAGCGTGAGCCTCAACATGGCGCGGCGGACATGACCTGACAACCAGGATCGTGTACCCTCCCCCGCCATGCTGGACCTCAAGGCCAAGCTCGCGGCGGCGGGCCTCGTCACCCAGGAGCAGGTCGAGGCCGCGGAGCGCAAGGGCGCCCGCAAGAAGGGCGGCCCGGCCCCGCGCCCGGAGGCGCCCGCGCGCGGCGGCCTCGACCTCGCCGCCCTCAAGAAGGCCGGCAAGGGCGAGCTCTACGACGCCACCCGCCGGGCCGTCGAGCGGGCCCGGCTCGACCCCGCCGGCGCGACCCCGAGCGAGCGCGCCTCCGCCTTCCACTTCACCACCGCCGCCGGCCAGCTCGCCCGCCTGATCCTCGAGCCCGACCTGCACGAGGCGCTCGTCGAGGGCCGCGCCGCGATCACCGCCTTCATGGGCCACCACGGCCTCGCCCACGCGGTCGTCCCGCGCGCCCTCGCCGAGGACCTCGCCGCCCTGATGCCGCTCTGGCTGCGCGTCTGCAAGGACCACCCGGGCGCCGGCCAAAGCGCCCCCAAGTGAGGCTCACCCGACGATCGGCGCCAGCGCCCCGATCAAGCGCTCGACCTCCTCGGGCGCGTGGTAGTGGACCATCGACGCGCGGACGACCCCGTCCGAGGCCCGCAGCCCCAACACGTCGATCAGCCCCGTGGCGTAGAAGTCGCCCCAGCGGATCGCCACCCCGAGCGGGTCGAGCCGCGGCGGCACCTCCGACGAGCGCAGCCCCTCGACCACGAAGCTGATCGTCGGCATCCGAACCTGTCTGCTCGAACATGTCTCACCGATCACCCGCACCCGCGGGCGCCCGCGCAGGAACCCGAGCAGCCGCTCCGCCAGCCCCTCCTCGTGGGCCGCGATCGCCGCCCACGCCCGCGCCCGCGCGCCCGGCCCCGCCCCCAGCGCGGCCCCCAGCGCCTCGAGGTAGGCCGGGATCTCGACGCACCCGGCCACCAGCTCGTAGCAGACTCCCCCGGGCTCGAGCCGGTACGCGCCCGCGTCCGCGAGGAAGTCGTGGTTGATGGTCGCCAGCTCGGCGAAGAAGTCCGGCGCCAGGTAGGCCGCCGCGAGGTGCGGCCCGTAGACCTTGTAGAGGCTCATCACGTAGCCGTCGACCCCGAGCGCCGCCGCGTCGACCGGGGCGTGCGGCGCGAAGGCCACCCCGTCGACGAAGAGGCGCCCGCCGGCCGCGTGGACCCGCTCCGCCGCCGCGCGGACGTCGTGGATCGTCCCGATCACGTTCGAGCAGTGGCTCATGCACACCAGCCGCGTGCGCGACGTCAGCAGGCGATCGAGCGCCGCCGGGTCGAGGATCAGGCGCTCCCGGTCGAGCGGCCACGTCTTCACCACCGCGCCCGCGGCGGCCAGCCGTCGCCACGCGCCGACGTTCGCGGCGTGGTCGACCTCTGTCACCACGATCTCGTCGCCCGGGCGCAGGCTCGGCGCGAGCGCGGCCGCGAGGTTGAAGACCACCTGCGTCGTCGAGGACCCGACGATCACCTCGCCCGGACCCGGCCCGAAGAGCGACGCGATCGCCCGCAGGCCCGCCTCGACCCGCGAGACCGCCGCGCGCGAGCGGTCGTAGGTCCCGCCGTGCTGCACGTTGCAGGCGCGCAGGTAGTCGGCGACGCCCTCGATCACCGCGCCGAGGATCTGCGACCCCCCCGCGGCGTCGAGCAGCGCGTCGCCGCCGGAGAGCCCGGGGAAGCGCGCGCGGACGAAGTCGAGGGGCAGCGTCACCAGCAGTAGCTGCCCATCGCCATGTTCGGCAGGACCACGTTCTGGCACGACATCCCGGTCGGGCAGTCGATCACGCCGTTGCACTCGAGGAAGCAGGCCTTGTCCCCGCCGCCGATGTCGAGGCAGGCGGCCGTCGCCGGCGCCTGCGGCTTCGGCTGGCAGTCGGCCGCGCTGTTGCAGAGCAGCGAGCAGAAGCCGTCGATCTTCTTCATGCTCTGGTCCTGCAGCTCGAGGCACAGGTCGGTCACGTTCGGGTCGCACATCTTCTGGAAGCAGTCCGAGAAGACGCCGGTGGCCGGCTGCGGGTCCTTCGGCGGCGGCGGCTGATCGGTCGTCGACGAGGTCGTCGACGTCGTGCTCGACGGCGACGTCGACCAGGCGGTGGTCGTCGGCGGCGGGCTCGCGGCGGTCGTGGTCGTCGACGTCGTGCTCGGATCCGCGGTCGTCGAGGTCGTCGTCGTCGTCGTCGCCGGCTCGGTCGCGCTCGCGGGATCCGTCGTCCCCGACGAGGCCTCCCCCGACTCGGTCGAGCCGCCGCTCGACGCGTCGCCAGTCGGCCCGCTGCCCGGCGTCGTCTGGCTCGTGACCACGTTCGACGCGAAGCCCGTCGACACCGGCTCCTGCCCGCCCGCGCACCCGCCCAAGGTCAGCGCCCACGTCGCCGCGCAGACCAACACAAGGTCACCAAGCTTTCGCATCTCCTCGCTCCTCCGCGGCCGGACGATCGGACGTCCCAATGATCCTTGATACCGATGCCGCATGAGCCGCGTCAAGCCCGACGGCGGAGGCGCGCCCAGAGGGCCCCCAGGAGAAATCCTGCAGCCGCGCCGTCCAGGAGCGAACGAACCAGGACGAAGGCCACGCTGGTGGCCGCGGTCCATCGCGGCGCCAGCGGCGGGCCGGGCTCCCCGACCCCCAGCGCCGGCAGGAGCCACAGCGCCTCGGCGCGGCACAGCACCAGCGCCGCCGCGAGGCACCCGAGCGCCGGCACGAGCTGCGCCGCCGCGGCCCGCAGCGCCGGCGCGGCCCCTCCCCCCGCCGCTGCCCCCGCCGCGGCCGCGCCGACGCACCACGCCGCGATCAGGGCCCCCGGCAGGCAGCCGAGCCACAGCGAGAGGCC
>CAZMML010000250.1:0-5946 GCA_964567335.1 uncultured Nannocystis sp.
GACGCCGCACATCGGCGCCTCGACCGACCAGGCGGAGGGGGCGATCGCCGACGAAGTGGTCCGGATCGTCCAGAGCTACGCGGCCGCGGGGGTGGTCCACCACGCGGTCAACCTCGCGGACCGCACGGCGCGCTACAGCCTGGTGGTCCGCCACCTCGATCGCGTCGGCGTGCTCGCCGGGGTGCTCAGCGCGCTGCGCGAGGAGCGGGTCAACGTGCAGGGGATGTCCAACATCATCTTCGCGGGCGGCGAGGCCGCGTGCGCGACGATCACCTTCGAACAGGAGCCGAGCTCCGCGCTCCTGAGCCGACTCCGCGGGCAGGAGGCGATCCTCGCGGTCGAGCTGCGGGCGGCCCGGTGAGGGCGATCGTCCTGCTCGCCCACGGCAGCCCCGATCCGGCGTGGATCCGCCCGGTCGAGGCGGTCGCGGCCCGCCTGCGGGCGCTGGCGCCGGGCCCGGTCGAGGTGGCGACGCTCGAGCGCGGGCCGGATCTCGCGTCGGCCTGCGACCGCGTCGCGGCCGCGGGGGCGCAAGAGGTCAGGGTGGTCGCGGTGTTCCTCTCGGGCGGCGGGCGCCACCTCCGCAGCGACGTCCCGGAGCTCGTGGCCCGCGTGCAGCGCGAGCGGCCAGGGCTGCGCGTCGAGCTGGCGGGCCCGGCGCTCGGCGACGAACCCGAGGTCCTCGACGCGCTCGCCGCCGCGGCCCTGCGACAGGCGCTATCCTCCCGGGGATGAGCGCGCACGACCTCTCCCTCTGCAACCCCCCGCTGGACAACACCCGCCCCGCGAGCGGCGTGGTCTTCACCAACGTCGCCTCCCGTTCGGTCGTCGTCGCGGTCTCGCTGGAGCTGCTCCGCGACCCGGCGCACCCGGTCGCGCGGGCGGCGTTCCGCGGCCTTCACTTCGACACGCCGAACCGCGAGCACGTGGTCGAGCTGGCGGGCTCGGCGACCTCGCTGCGCACGGTGGTGCTGCTGCACGCGCCGGCGATGGACGACCAGCGGCCGCGGCACGTCACGGTCGAGGCGGAGCTGCCGGGGACGACGATCACGCTGCGGGTGATCTCGATCTCGTGCTCGTCGTAGCCCCGCCTGTCCCGAGGGGCAGCCCGAGGCGGGCGCCGCGGCTCAGTTCGGCTGGCGCGCGACCTGGAGGGTGTACTCGCTGCAGACCTGGTCGTTGTTGACCCGGAAGACGCGGATGAACACCTTGGCCGGCCAGGGGACGTCGTTCTTGTAGTTGGGGTTGGGGTTGGGGTTGGGGTTGGGCGGCATGTGCTGGTCGAAGAAGGTCCACTCGCGCGCCGGCGGGGCGCCCATGCCGAAGTTGGCCGCCAGACCCTCGAAGGACTTGCCGCCGCAGGTCTTGTAGACCTCGAAGCGGTAGTCGGGGTTGGTCGGGTCGCCGGGGTTGACGGCGAAGCTGACGGTGATCCGCCCGGCGTTGGGGCGCGGGCCCATGGCCATCGCCTCGGGGAACTCGACCCAGTACCAGTCCTCCGCGCCGTTGCCGACGCCGTTGTCCTTGCCCAGGATCGTGCCCTTGATCGGCGGGACGACCCCGCCCTCGGCGATCTGCCCGAGCTTGCCGGCCATGCCCTCGGCGCAGGCGTCGGCGGCCGTGTCGGGCGGGGTCTCGGCGCACTCGCAGTCGGCGGGGTCGGCCTTGGTGTCGTCGGCGTCGTCACAGTCCGGGCCCATCATGTCCGGGCCGTACTGGTCGCAGCCGACCCAGACGGTGTCGCCGTCGGCGTCGACGCAGGTGTCGCACATCGTGTAGGCGTTGAAGTTGTTGTCGTCGCAGTCGGCCCCGGCGGCGCAGTTCTCGCCGTGGAGGTCGCCGTCGGCGTCGACGCAGTCGGGGTCCGGCATCGTCGTCGAGCTCGAGGGGCCGCTGGGATCGCCGGAGGGATCGCTGGTCGGTCCGTTGGTGGTGGTGGTGGTCGTCGTCGCGGACATCCCGCCCGTGCCGCTGGTCGGATCGTCGGTGTCGGTGCCCGAGCCGGGCTCGGTGGTGCCCGTCCCCGGGGTGGTGTTCGTCGGCTGCGTCGTGAACGGATTCCCCGAGATCGAGTCCTGCTGGCCGCCGGCGCAGGCAAGGGCGACGCAGAGGAGGGACAGGCAGAGCCGCGCGGGTCGTGGAGCTCCGAGCATCCCCCGCAGGATACACAAGAGGCGGGCCGCCGGACGCTGCGCGGCGGCGTGAGGTCGCGGGGCGCAGACGCTTGCGGACCCCGGCGCGCCCCGGTCACTTGTGCGCGCGGCCCCAGGACCGAGAAAGAGGGGTTTGGGGTACGATGCGGCCGCGTGTCCGAGCTGCGACAAGCGCTGGCCAGCTTCGTCCCGGCCCTTGTGACGCGCCGGTTGGCCGAGGATCCGCGGCCCCTGACCGAGCCGCAGGGGGAGATCGTCGCGGCCGCGGTGCTCTTTGCGGACGTCTCAGGCTTCACCGCGCTCACCGAGGGCCTGGCCCGGCAGGGCCCTGCGGGCGTCGAGAAGGTGGCGGCTGGGCTCGACAAGTACTTCGGGCGCTTGATCGACATCACTGCGGCCCACGGCGGCGACGTGGTGACCTTCGCCGGCGACGCGCTCACGGCGGTGTGGCTCGCGGAGGGGGATCTCGCGGGGGCGGCGGGGGCGGCGGTCGCGTGCGGCCTGGCGATCCAGGCGGCGCTGCACGCCTACCCGATCGACGACGGCGTCGAGCTCTCGCTCCGAATCGGGGTCGCGGCGGGGCACATCGCGCTGGTCCATATCGGCGGCCGCGGCGGGCGCTGGGAGCTGGTGCTCGCGGGGACGCCGATCGAGCGCGTCCGCGCCGCCGAGGTGCTCGCCAACCCCGGCGAGGTGGTGGCCGACGGGCGGGTCTCGGGGCTGCTCGCCGACGCGATCGAGGCGGCGCCGTGCGCAGAGGAGTTCACGCGGGTGATCCGGGCGACGCGGTCCGTGCCGGTGTCGCCGCTCGTCCGCAGGGAGCCGCTCGAGGGCGCCGAGGAGGCGCTCCGCGGCTACGTCCCGCGGGCGGTCGCGGCCCGGCTCGCGGCCGGCCAGCGCGGCTACATCGCCGAGCTGCGGCGGATCGCGGTGCTCTTCATCAACCTGCCCGACATGAGCCACGCGACCGCGCTGGCGCGCGCGCAGGAGGTGATGACCGCGGTGCAGCAGGTGGTCGACGCCGGCGAGGGGACGACGCTGCACGTCAGCGTCGACGACCACGGGGCGACGGTGCTGGTCGCCTACGGCCTGCCTCCGCTCGCGCACGAGGACGACACGGCGCGCGCGGTCGAGGCGGGCCAGCAGGTGCGAGAGTCGCTCGAGCGCCTCGGCTGGCGGACCCGCTGCGGGATCGCGGCGGGCCGCGCCTTCTGCGGCGTGGTCGGCAGCGCGGACCGCTGCGAGTACACGGTCCTCGGCGACGTGGTGAACCTGGCGGCGCGGCTGATGCAGGCGGGCACCGACCGCGCGATCCTCTGCGACCAGGCCGCCTACCAGGCGGCGCGCACGCAGTTCCTCTTCGAGGGGCTGCCGCCGATCACGGTCAAGGGCAAGGCGGACGCGATCCAGCTCTACTCGCCGGCGAGCGCGCGGCTGCCGGGGCGCGGGCAACAGCGGGCGCTCTCCGGGCCGGTGCCGGCGGCGGGAGGGCGGCCCGCGCTGGTCGGCCGCATGCGCGAGCGGGTGGTGCTGGTCGGCCGGCTCCACGAGGTGCTGCGCGGGCGGAGCTCGACGATCGTGGTCGAGGGCGAGGCGGGGCTCGGGAAGAGCCGCCTCGCCGACGACCTGCTCGAGCAGGCCGAGGCCGCGGGGGCGCACCGGCTGGTCGGCGCCCGCGAGGTGAGCGAGGCGGCCGGGGCCTACCAGGCGTGGGCGCCGATCTTCACGCAGATCTTCGGGCTGACGCAGGGCGCGGAGCTCGGCTCGGCGAGCGAGCAGTGGCAGCGGGTGGTCGCGCGGCTGCGCCAGCTCGTGCCGGCGGCGGTGCCGCGCGCGCCGCTGCTGCGGGCGGTGCTGCCGCTCGAGGTCGCGGACAACGACCGCACGGCGCCGCTCCAGGGGCGCGTGCGGGCGGAGCAGACGCGGGCGCTGCTGGTCCAGCTGCTGCTGGCGCACCTCAAGGGGCACCCGGCGGTGCTGGTGCTGGAGGACGCGCAGCGCCTCGACTCGGCGTCGTGGGCGCTGCTCGAGGACGTGCGCGCGATGGTCAGCCCCCTGCTCGTCGCGCTGATCACCGGGCCGGTCGACGACACGGCGCCGGCGTCGGCGGCGCTGCGCGAGGTGCTGGCGGAGCCGGAGACGCACCACCTGCAGCTCCAGCCGCTCTCGCTGGCGGAGACGGAGAACCTGGTGTGCCGGCGGCTCGGGGTGACGCGCCTGCCGGCCGAGGTGGCGAGCTTCATCTTCGAGAAGGCGGAGGGGCACCCCTTCTTCTCGGAGGAGCTGGCGTCGGCGCTGCGCGACGCGGGCTACCTGACGATCTGGAACGGTGAGTGCCTGCTCTCGCCGGAGGCGGGCGACCTCCGCACGGCCAAGTTCCCCGACAACCTCGAGGCGGTGATCACGAGCCGGATCGACCGCCTCGAGCCGCAGCACCAGCTCGTGCTCAAGGTGGCGGCGGTGCTCGGCCGGGTCTTCTCGCTCGGGCTGCTGCGGGCGATCTACCCGCTCGAGGCCGACAAGCCGTCGCTGGCGGAGTACGCGGCGGCGCTCGAGCGCCGCGGGCTGATCCAGGTCAAGCCCGGCGCGGCCGAGGGGACCTACTCGTTCCGCCACGCGATGACGCTGGAGGTCGCCTACGGGCTGCTGCCCTTCGCGCAGCGGCAGCAGCTCCACCAGGCGGTCGCCGAGCACTTCGAACGCGCGCACCACACCAAGCTCGAGCTCTACTACCCGCTGCTGGCGCACCACTGGTACCGCGTGGTCGCCTCGAGCGCGCTGGTCCCGGGCGGCGGGCGGCCGAGCCCGGAGCTCGTCGGCCGCGCGGTGCTCTACCTCCAGAAGGCCGGCGACCAGGCGATCCGCGACGACGTCGGGCTCGAGGCGGTCGCCCACTACACCCACGCGCTCGAGCTGCAGCGCCAGCTCCCCGAGTCGCCGGAGCGGCTCGAGCAGGAGATCAGCCTGCAGATCGGCCTCGGCAACGCGCTGATCGCGACCCGCGGCTTCGCCTCCGACGAGGTCGAGCAGACCTTCGCCCGCGCGCGCGAGCTGTGCCGCGCGGTCGGCGACACGCGCCACATCTTCCCGGTGCTCTTCGGGCTCTGGCAGCACGCGCTGGTCCGCGGCCAGCACGCGGTGGCCCGCGAGCTCGCGGAGCAGATGCTGGTCTTCGCCGAGGGGCGCCGGCAGCGGGTCCCGCTGCTGGTCTCGCACCGGGCGATCGGCACGCAGCTCTTCCACCAGGGCGACTTCGGGCGCGCGCGCGCCCACCTCGAGCGCACGGTCGTGCTCTACGCGCCGGACTTCGACCGCAACCTCGGGCACCTCTACATCCACGATCCGCGGATCGCGGCGCTCTCGATGCTCTCGCTGACGCTCTGGATGGTCGGTCGCACCAGCGAGGCGCTCGAGCGCAGCCGGGTCGCGGTGGGCCTCGCCCGCGAGCTCGGGCACGGGTTCAGCACCGCCTTCGCGCTCGGGGTCGCCGCGATCCTCCGCCAGATCCTCCGCGACGTCGACGGCGCCCGCGCGCACGCCGACGCGGTCATCCAGCTCAGCGCCGAGGCCAGCCTCGGGACCTGGCACGGCTTCGCCGAGGCGATCCGGGCCTGGGCGATGGCGGAGCTCGGCCAGGCCGACGAGGGCGCCGACCTCCTGCGCCAGGCGCTCGTCGAGCTGCAGGCGGGGGGCACGGGGATCTTCCTCTCGTGGGCCTTCTCCGTGTTCGCAGATCTGTCTCTTCGCGCAGGTCGAGCGGCGGAGGCCCGCGGGGTCGTCGCGGAGGCGATCG
>CAZMML010000251.1:0-5945 GCA_964567335.1 uncultured Nannocystis sp.
AGCGAGGCGTGCGCCCGCAGCTCTCGCCCGCCATCGAGGCGGTCGTCCGCCGCACGCTCGCCAAGTCCCCCGAGGTCCGGCCCGACGCGCTCACCCTGCGCGGCGAGCTCGCCGCGGCCTTCGCCGGCCGCGACGAGGTCACCCGCGACCACAACAACCAGGAGCAGCGGCGGCAGACCGGCGACCTCTCTCGCAGCGAGCGCGGCCTGTCCGCCGCGCCCGCGCCCCTCGCCGCCGGCCCGGCGATGGCCGACGACGAGTGCGTCCTCCTCTGGGACCTCCCCGACGCGCGTGACGAGGCGCTCTCCGCCGCGTTCGCCGTCCACGGCATCCGCACGGCGAGCGTCCGCGCCGCCCCCGGCGCCGCCCTCGCAGGCCGGCGCGTACGCGCCGTGGTCCTGGGCCCGCGCGACGCGGTCGCGCGCACCGCCAGGCTGCGCGCCGATCCGGCGACCGCGCGCCTGCCGATCCTGATCGTCGACCTCGACGACGCCGCGCAGACGCCCGAGCTGATCCGCGCCGGCGCGAGCGACGTGGGCCTCGCCCAGATCGGCGACGAGGTCCACTGCGCCAAGCTGCGGCGCATGCTCCGGAGGGGCCGATGACCACCACGACCCGCGCCTTCGCCCTGCTGCTCGCCCTCGGCCTCGCCACGCCCGCCCGCGCCGCCCCGCCGCTGGTCGACTATGTCGTCCAGGAGGGCGACACCTGCGAGAAGATCGCCCGCAAGGTCTACGGCAGCAGCAGACACCTGAGGCTGCTCCACGCCAACAACGAGCTCGGCCCCCCGCCGCACCGGCTCAAGGCCGGCATGGTGCTCAAGATCCCGCAGAGCGCCGAGGACACGCCGGCCGCGCCGAAGCCCGCGGCCCCGGACGCGACCCTCACCTTCCTCAGGAACGAGGTCGACGCCTTCACCCCCGAGCAGCACCCCGGTCGGCGCGACGAGCCGCTCCTCCGGGGGCATCGCGTCAACACCCACGCCGCGTCCTCGGCCGAGATCACCTTCGCCGACGAGAGCCGGATCCAGCTCGGCGAGCAGAGCCTGATCGTCATCCTCGGCAGCACCAGCGCCCAGTCCCGCGGCAAGCCCGAGGACACGACGCTCGTCACCGGCTCGCTCCGCGCCCACCTCGGCGCCCTCGCCGGCAAGCCGCGCCCGCTCACGCTCCAGACCCCCTCCGCCCAGGTCGAGATCGAGCCGGGGGAGGCTCAGGTCGCCGTCGACGCCGAGCAGGCGACCCGACTCGCCGTGCACCGCGGCAGAGCCCGCCTGAGCGCCCGCAGCCGGGCCGTCGCCGTGCCCGAGCAGCACGGCAGCAAGGCGCCGCGCGGCAAGCCGCCGACGCCTCCGCGTCCCTTGCCCGCCGCTCCGATCTGGACCACGCCGCCGCCGTCCTACGTCCTGCAGCAGGAGCCCGCGCCGGTGAGCGGCGTCTACGCCGCGGGGACCGGCCTGCCCGGCGCGCCGACCCCCGCGGGCTGGCGCGTGCAGGTCGCCCGCGACGAGCGCTTCAACGACCTCGTCGTCGACACCCGCGCCCCGGTCGAGGTCACCCGCCTCGACCTGCGCGTCCCGCCCGGCCGCTACCACACGCGCGTCATGGCGATCGACGACGATCAATTCGAGAGCAGCCCCGGGCAGGCGGCGCCCGTCGTCATCGCCGGCGTCGAGACCGTCCCCGCCGGGCCTGGACAGCCCGCGCAGCTCGTCGTCACCCCCGGGAGCTTCTGCGCCCTGGGCGAGGGCCCGCTGGTGGAGGTGCGAGGCCCGCTCCCCCTCAGCCCGGGTCGGGCTCACACCCTGCGCTGCGCCGCCGACGCCAGCGGCGTCGGCGCGATGACGATCGAGATCCCGCGCGCCGCCGCGGGCCCTCCGCGGGCCCTCGTCCGTCAAGACCCGCTGCAGCGCGTCGGCGACGACGCGGTGGCGATCGTCCGCCTCAGCCTGAGCGACGCCGCCGGCGCGCCCCTGCCCGACCTCGCGCTCGACGCCTCGGCCGACGCGGGGGTCGAGCTCGGCGCGCTCACCCCGACCGGCGAGCCCGGCAGCTACAGCGTTCGTGTGCGCTGGTCCCCGGGC
The DNA here is from genome assembly GCA_964567335.1 of uncultured Nannocystis sp. Taxonomy (GTDB): domain Bacteria; phylum Myxococcota_A; class Polyangia; order Nannocystales; family Nannocystaceae; genus Nannocystis. The sequence goes on from CAZMML010000251.1 coordinate 2,084, forward strand.
CCGCGGCCGCTCGCGCTCCGCTTCGTCAGCGGGGGAGAGGAGCTCGCGCGCGTCGAGCTCCCCGCGCTCGCGCCGATCCCTGCGCCCGCGCCGGCTCCGCGCGTCCGCCCGCTCGCCGCCGCGGGCATCGGACTCCTCGCCGCCGCGCTGCCCCTGGCCGCCCTCGGCGTCGGCTTCACCCTCAGCGATCCGCGCCCCTACGGCGACGACCCGCAGCGCCGCCTCGACCTGCGCCCCGCGGGCATCACCAGCCTCGCCTTCACCCCCGTGTTGCTCGCCTCGGGCGCGACCCTCTTGCTCCTGGACCGCCGCGACCGACGCCGCGTCCGCGTCGCGCCGCAGGCCGCACCCGGCGGCGCCGGGCTCCTCTTCCTCGGCCGCTTCTGAGGGCCGCGGCGCGCGCAAGGCGAGAGCCGGGAGCGACGCCTGTCACGTGAGGATCTGCGAGGTCGTGCGGGACACGCGAGAGCGGGGAAGTTCTCCGCCCCGCGCCTGCGGATCGGTCCCTACGGGTGTCGGCGCTAGCCCTGCGGGACGCCGCAGTTGACCTTGTTGAGCTGGCCGCCGGTCATGTCCGAGTACGAGTAGGGCCCGTTGAGGCCGTCGTAGACCTCCCACTGATAGGTCATCGGGTCGATCTTGTAGGCCTTGGTGCTGCCGAGCGGGATGGCCCAGATGTAGCCGTCGATGTCGACGCTGATCCCGCGGTAGATGCTCTGCTCGGGGAGCATGACCTTGTCGCCGGCGACCATGGTGTCGCGGTCGACCCAGCCGACGCCGCCCTGGGTCGCGGTCCACATGCGGCCCTGGAGGTCCTCGGCGATCCCGGCGCCGCCGGCGCCCGGGAGGTCACCGGAGTAGCTCTGCATCATCTGGGTGACGGGGTCGTAGCGGCTCGGCGAGTCGCCCCACCACACGCGGCCCTTGGTGTCGGTGGTGATGCCGTAGATCGACCAGGCGTTGACCTTCTCGTAGGTGAGGGTGGCGTAGCGGACGACGAAGACGAGGCCGCCCCAGGTGTGGAACCACAGGTCGTTGTTCTGGTCGACGGCGGCGCCGTAGGCGCCGAGGAAGGACTGCTCGCAGAGCGCCTCGCCCTCGGGGATGTGGACGGTGTCCTCGACCATGCCGCTGTCGCCGTTCAGGCGGTGGATGTAGATGCCGTCGGGGCCGCACTGCCCCGGCGAGCCGAGCCGGCCGGTGATCGTCCACACCTTCTGGTTCTCGTACTCGCAGGTGTCCTCGTTGAGGACGCCCGAGGTCCAGGCGACGGGCCGCTGCACGCTGACGTCCGAGAAGGGGTTGAACCAGGCGACGCACTCGTCCGCGCCCCAGGGGAGGACGTTGTCCTTGCCGGTCGAGGTCTGGATCCCGGGCATGCCGTTGGTGTCGGCGCAGTCCTCGGGGCGCGCCCAGATCTTGATCAGGCCGGCGTGGCGGTTGGCGACCGCGACGGCGCGGCCGTCGATGCTGACGCTGGTCCGCGAGGGGTTGCCCTGCGCGTCGGGGCGGGTCAGGTAGCGGCCCTCCTCGACGAGCGTGCGGGTGTTGAGCTTGGTGACGGTGCCCTCGCTGCTGTTGGCGATCCAGATGTAGCTGAAGGCGGTGTTGCCGCACCCGCAGCCCTCGACCTGGCCGAAGTCCTCCTTGGAGCCGACGTCGAAGAGCACGCCGGTGGCGTGTCCGCTGCTGCTGGCCGGGCTGGAGGTCGCCGTCGGGCCGCCGGTGCCGCTCCCGCTGCCGGTGCCGGTCGGCTCGGAGGTCGAGGCGATCGTGGAGGTCGGAGCGGCGGTCGTGGAGGTCGACCCGCCGCTCTCGGTGGCGGTGCCGCCGCGGTCGTCGCCGCAGGCGGCGAGGGCGAGGGCGAGGGCGCTGCAGGTGCGGAGGCTGGGGTGGGTCATGGGGCTCACTGCGGGCAGACGACGTTGTTGATCTGGCCGCCGGCCATGTCGCTGTAGGTGTAGGGCTGGTTGAGGCCGGCGTAGGTGGCGATCTCGTAGGTCATCGGGTGGATCCGGTAGGCCGTGGTGCCGCCGAGCATGACGGCCCAGATGTAGCCGTCGACGTCGACGCCGACGCCGCGCGCGAGGCCGTTGATCGGGAGGATGACCGTGTCGCCGACCTGCATGGTGTCGCTGTTGACCCACCCGACGCCGCCGGTGGTCGCCTTCCAGATCCGGCCCTGGAGGTCCTCGGCGACGCCGCTGCCGCCGTTGCCGGGCTGGTTGCCGATCTGGCTCGCCCACTGCTTGGTGACCGGGTCGTAGCGCTGGCCGGAGTCGATCCACACGCGGCCCTTCTTGTCGACGGTGATCCCGTAGGCGCCGCCGTTGATGACCTCGTAGGCGAGCGTGTCGTAGCTGACGTGGAGGATCTTGCCCGAGGACCAGATGTACATCCACAGGTCGTTGTTGGCGTCGACGGCGGCGCCGTAGGGGCCGAGCGTGCCGCCGCAGGTGACGTTGGGCAGGTTCAGGGTGTCCTCGACGACGCCGGTGTCGCCGTTGACGCGGTACACGAAGATCCCAGGCGAGCCGTCGCAGGGCCAGGTGCCGCCGTTGCCGTTGGCGGAGGCGCTCCAGATCTTCTGGTCGTCGTACTCGCAGGTCTGGTTGTTGTAGACGCCCGAGGTCCAGGCGACCGGGCGCTGCGAGGTCGCGGCGGGGAAGGGGGTGTACCAGGCGATGCACTCGTCCTGGTCGAAGGGGAGGACGTTGTTCTTGCCGGTCGAGGTGTCGATGACGCCGTTGCCGTTCTTGTCGGTGCAGTACTCCTTGCGCGCCCACACCTTGGTCAGGCCGCCGCTGCGGTTGGCGACCACGACGGCCTTGCCGTCGATGCTGACGGAGGTCCGCGAGGGGCTGCCCTGGTGGTCGGGGCGGGTCCGGTAGCGGCCCTCCTCGATCATGTTGCGGGTGTCGATCTTCGAGAGCGTGTTCTCGCCGCTGTTGGCGATCCAGACGTAGCTCCAGTCGGTGTTGCCGCACTTGACGGCGCACTGGTCGACGCCCATGTCGGGGATCGGGGCGCCGGTCGAGCTGCCGGTGGAGGCGTCGCCGGTCGAGCTGGCGCTGACCGCCCCGGTGGAGCCGGTCGAGCTGGCGGGGCCGGTCGAGGCGGTCGCGTCGCTGGTCGCGCTCGACGAGCCCGTGCCGGTCGGGACGCCGGTGGTCGCCTCGCTGGCGCTGTTGGACTCGGAGCCCGAGGCCGCCTGCGAGGTGCTGCCGGTCTCGCTGCCGGCCGAGGTCGATGAGGTCGGAGGGAGCGAGGTGGTCGAGGTGGTGCCCTCGCTGGCCGACACGGAGGTCGCGGTGTCATCGCCACACGCGGCGAGCAAGAGGACGCAGGCGAGGCAGGTCGACGCGCGGGTGAGACAATCCATATAAGCGAGGGTATCCACCTGTGGGCGAAAGGGGCAAGACCCTCTCACCCGGAGCGCGGCCCGGGTGCGCGCACGCGCCGCGCACCAGCCCGGCGGCCGCGCGGGAGGGTGATAGGATGGTCCGGTGCGCGCCGCGATCCTCGCCGCCTTCGTCCCGGTCCTCGGGTGCTTCGTGGATCCAGGGATCCCGCCGGGCGCGAGCGAGGCCGCGACCGCGGGGTCGAGCGAGGCCGCCAGCGCGAGCTCGGAGCCCGCGAGCGCCGGCACCGGGTCGACGACGGGTGTCCCGGGGGACCCCACGTGCTACGCGACGGACTTCAGCGCCGAGCCGAAGGACTGGGTGGTGGTGAGCCCGGAGTTCATGTGGCTGCCGGAGGGGACCTACCGCGGGGCGGGGGCCCCGGCGCTCGCGCGCCTCGAGGGCACGTCGCTGCTCGGCGCGCGCGCGAACGTGCGGGTTCGGGTCGGGGGGGACGGGCG
>CAZMML010000252.1:0-4257 GCA_964567335.1 uncultured Nannocystis sp.
GACATCGCCTGCAGCTCGCCGAGGATCTTGAGGCCGTCGGCGTCGTCGGGGTCCTCGCGCATGAACCGGCCGAACGAGGCCAGCGCGCGCTGCGGGTCGTGGAGGTGGATGATGTAGGTGCGGGCGACCAGCGCGAACAGGTCGCGCCGCTCGTCGACCTCGAGCGCCGAGAGCAGCAGGATCTCGGCGTGGCGGATCAGGCGGTCGAACTGGCCGGCGCGCTCGTAGAGCTCGAGCAGCTTGAGGGCGATGTCGCGGTTGCCGATCGCGGGGCCGGCGGCGAGCTGCTCGAGGACCCGGATCGCGGCGTTGTAGTTCTCGAGCCGGGACTCGAGCACCTCGGCGCGCTCCCAGCCGATCGCGAGCGCCTCCTCGTCGGTGTCGGCCATGTCCTGCAGGTTGCCGAGCGCGACGGCGAGGCCGTGCCAGGAGCCGAGGCTGCGGTAGAGGCGGGTCATCGACTCGAGCGCGCCGCGGTGGTCGCGGTGGATCCGCAGCGCGCGCTCGAAGGCGGCGCGGGCGAGGTCGACGTCGCCGAGCGCCGACTCGGCGACGTGGCCGAGGCGCATCAGGTAGTCGAGCTGGCGGACCTGCGGGGTGCGGGCGGAGGCGGCGGCCTTGCCGAGCAGGCTGGCGAGCTCGTCGTGCTGGCCGAGCGCCTCGTAGGCGGCGATCAGCTTGTCGATGACCTCGAGGTTGTGGGGGTCGGCGGCGAGGAGCTGGCTCCACACCTGGGCGGAGCGCTGGGCGTCCTGCAGCTTGCGGTCGGCGACGTCGGCCATGCGGCGGACGAGCCGCAGGCGCGCGCCGGGGTCGCCGACGAGCTGGAGCTCGCGCGAGAGCGCCTCGTACTCGCCGCTGGCGTCGCCGAGCTCGGCGCAGAGGCCCTGCATGCGGTGGAGCGCGTCCTGGTCGGAGGGGCTGTAGCCGAGGATCTGCTCGCAGGCCCACAGCGCCTCGCGCGGGCTGTGGAGCTCGTGCTGCCACAGCTCGGCCATGCGCCGCAGGAGGACGACGCGCTGCGAGATGCTGCGGGTGACGTCGTGCTGGCGCCGCAGGAGGTCGATCACCTGGTCGTAGGCGCCTGTCCGCTCGTACATCTCGGCGAGGGCGCGCAGGGTGTTGGCGTCGCCGGGGGCGAGCGCGAGCATCTCCTGCAGCAGGCCGATCGCGCGCTGCGGGTCGACCATGCGCTCGCGGTGGGCCTGGGTCAGGCGGCGCAGGACGTCGAAGCGGCGCTGCGGGTCGACGGTCCGCATCAGCTCGGCCTCCTGGGTCGAGAGGGTGGCGTCGAGCATGCGGGCGCGCTTGTCGATGCGGGCGATCTGGTCGCGCGGGCGCCAGTCGCCGGGGTAGGCCTGGGCGAGGCGGTTCCAGGCGTCGAGCGCGCCGGCGAGGTCGCCGAGGCGGCGCTCGTAGATCTCGGCGAGCTCGACGAAGTGCTCGGCGAACTCGGCGCGGGCGAGCGGGCCCTGGGGGCCGAGCTGCATCGCCTGGTCGACCTGGTAGAGGAGCAGGCCGGCGAGGTGCGACCAGTTGCTCTTGCGGCGCCAGTGCTCCTTGTAGCCCTCGAAGGCCTCGGCGTTGAAGGGGTCGCGCTCGAGGACGCGGTAGAAGCAGACGGCGGCGCGCTCCTCGTCGCCGAGGTCGTTGCGGGCGACGGCGGCGGCATAGAGGAGCTTCTGGGTCGGGAGGGTCTCGGGGGCGCCCTCGGACCAGCGCTCGTAGAGGCCGACGATCCCGTGGTGGTCGCCGAGCTCGATCAAGAGCGCCTCGAGGCGGACCCACGCGGCGCCGCCGGGGGCCTCGAGGCGGGTCGCCTGCTCGTAGCAGATCCGGGCCTCCTCGCGGCGGGCGAGCCGCGACTCGAGCAGCTCGCCGCGCGAGAGCCAGAGGGCGTAGCTGTCGGCGTCGCTGACGTAGCCGATCCAGGCGGCGTAGAGCTCGTCGAGCTCGACCCACTTCTCCTGCGCGGTGAGGAGCTGGGCGAGGGCGTTGCCGGCCTCGTGGTGGTCGGGGCGGAGGCCGAGGGCGCGGCGGAGCAGGCCGTAGGCGACGCGGTCCTCGCCCTTGGTGCGGGCGAGCTTGGCGGCGCGGAAGAACACGTCGGCGGCCTTGGTCAGGCCCTCCTCGCTGGCCTTGCCGGATCCGAGGTAGAGCGCGCCGAAGGCCCGCAGGGCGGCGATGTCGTCGGGGTTGGCCTTGAGCGCGGCCTGCAGGTGGCGGGCGGCGGCGGGGATGTTCTCGAGCTGCTCGGCCTCGACGCGGGCGAGGCGGAGGTGGAGGGCGGCGTAGCGCTCGCGGTCCTTGTTCGGGTCGGTGCGCCCGAGCTCGGCGGTGATCAGGTCGATGACGCGGAGCCAGGCGCCGGCCTGGAGGTGCAGCCGGATCAGCTGGTCGCTGGCCTGGCGCTCCTGGGCGCTTATCTCGAGCGCGGCCTTGTAGCAGGCGATCGCCTCGTCGATGTGGCAGCGGGCCTCGGAGACCTTGCCGAGCTCGACGAGGGCGGCGGGGACGGCGGCCCGGTCGTGCCGACGCAGGTGATCGAGGCGGTAGCGCAGGAGGGTGGCGAGCTCGTCGTGGGCGCCGAGGTCGACGTAGAGCTTGCGCAGGAGATCGTAGGCGCGGGCGTTGTGCGGCTCGGCCTGCAGGGCGCGGACGAGGGCGTGGGCGGCCTGGCGCTTGTCCTTGACGCGGTCGTTCCACAGCTCGTAGGCCTGGACGCAGAGCTCGCTGATCTTGGGCGGACCGGTGATCGCGGCGGCGTGCAAGACGAGGAGGGTGGCGAGCGCGGGCCAGTTCTCGCCCTCGCGGAAGGTCCGGCGCAGGCGCAGGAAGGCCTCGTCGCTGGCAGGTCGCTGGCGGAAGGCGGTCAGCTCGGGCGGCTCGCCGGGGGCCGGGGCCGGGAGCGGGCACGGAAGGTCGTGGGGCGAGGGCGGACGCTTCGGTGCTGCGGATTCGGGCATAGGGCCGTCCCGGACGAGCGGGGGCGCCCACGGTACCACGCCCGCGCCGCTCGCGAACATGCGGGGGCGCGCGGGTAGGCGGGTCTACAGTCGGGGAACGCGCAAGGTCAGGTCGGGAGCCCCGTGCGCTCGCGCGGGGGCGCGCGAGCCCGAGGGTGCTGACGTGGGACCTGACGCGCGATGACCGCGTCCGTCGTGGTTGTGAGTGCGCAGGTTCAGGGCGCCGGGATGGGCTCGGCGCCGAGGTCCCGGGCCAGGGAGGCGAGCTCGCCGAGGGGGACCTGGAGGGCCGGGAGGCGGGTGATGTCGCGGACGGCGGCCGCGGCGATCGACTCGCTCACGCGCATGATCAGGCCTCCGTTGGGGTCGACGGCGACGCTGTAGCCGGCCTTGCGCAGGCGTCCGAGGCGGGTGCCCGCGCTGCCGGCGAGGTCGGGCGAGCTGAGGCGGAGGGAAGGGACGCGCCCGGGCCACGCGGCCGCGAGGTAGGCGGTGATCCGTGGGGGGTAGACCTGGCCGCCCGAGGTCTTCTCGTTGAGGTGGACGTCAAGGAGGGTGGAGTAGCCGTCGATCTCGCAGCGGACGGCGCCGTGGAGGTGGCTGGTCCACATCGCCTCGGGGCTGACCGGGGCGGGCCAGAGCGCGTCGAACCAGGCGGTGATCGCGTCGTGGGCGGCGATCCGTTGGCCGCCGAGCGCGTCGGCGAGGCGCTGGACCTCGGCGCCGAAGCGCTCGCTCTTCTCCTCGCGGCGCAGGCGGAGGAGGACGGCGACGAGGGCGATCGGGAGGGCGACGTACCAGTAGCCGGCGGCGACGAAGAAGACGCAGAGGACGGCGGCGAAGAAGAGCATGAGGTCGCCGTCCTTGACGAGCTGCTGCCGTCGCTCGTCGGCGTAGCGGGCCAGGAGGACCCGACGGGCGACGGCCAGGGCCGCGACGGGGATCCTGCCCTCCTCGGCGGCGGGGGCCGGGGCGGCGCGGTCGGGCAGGACCTGCCGGACCGCGGCCGCGAGGTCGCTGGTCGCGCGGACAGGTTGGGTGTCCGTCGGGCCAGCCTCCTGGGTGGCCGCGACGAGGAGCGGCGCGTCGGCGAGGTCGGTCGACGACCGGGCGGAGAGCACGGACATCAACGATGAGTTCGAGGCAGTCGGCCGACGGACGCCGGGCAGGGTGTCCGGGACGGCGAGCTCGCCAGAGCTGGTCGGGGGGGCGCTGGTCGGAGGGGCGCTGATCGGCGGGGCGCTGATCGGCGGGGCGCTGATCGGCGGGGCGCTGATCGGCGGGGCGCTGA
>CAZMML010000252.1:4357-5880 GCA_964567335.1 uncultured Nannocystis sp.
TCGGAGCGGCGGGCTCGGGCTCGCGGGCCGGCTGGGGGACCGGGAAGGCGAGCATGGTGGTAGGGGGGAGGGGCTCGGCGGGCTCGGGCCGGGCGGTGCGCGGGCCGGCCGCGAGGATCGAGGGCGGCGGCGGACGCTCGGGCGGCGCCTCTCGCCGCGCGCGCGCCTCGACCTCGGGCGCGACCGCGTGGGGAGCGGCGGGGAGGGGCTCGGCGGACTCGGTTGCCGGCCCGGCGGGGCCGCCGGCCGCCGCGAGGGTGTGGTGCATCAGGTCGGTGACCGACTGCCGGATCGCGGCCTCATAGAGGGCGAGGGAGTCGATCACCGCGCCCGGGACGCCGTGTGGGGCGTGGCACGCCGGGCAGGTCGCGGTGTCACGGAGGTCGGAGAGCGCGAGGGCGTGCTGGCACTGCGCGCAGCGCAGCGCAAGGGTCGGGGAGAGCACGGTCCGGACGATACCGCAGATCGGCGGGCCGAGTCGCGGGGCCGGAGTGCGCGCGGGCGGGGCATGAGGTATGGAGGGGGGGCCGCGCGCGAGGCCGGGCGGCGAGCTCAACCGCCGTGCCAGCACCTTCCGCGCAACCGATCGCCGCTCCCCCTCCGCTCGTCGATGAGCGCCTACCGAACGGCGCCCGCCTGCTGATCGCGGCGCCGGGGGGGCGATCGCGCCGCGGGCCCGCGGCGATCCAGCTCTGGGTCGGCTCCGGGACGGCGGCGGAGGGGCCCGAGGAGCACGGCTGCGCGCACCTGCTCGAACACATGCTCTTCAAGCCATGTCCCTTGAGCGCGGGGCTGCGGCGCCGGCTGGCAGCGCTCGGGGCCCGGACGGGGCCGACGCTCGACCTCGCGGGGGCGATCGAGGGGCTCGGCGGCGACATCAACGCGTTCCCGAGCCACGACGAGACGGTCTTCCACGTGGCGGCGCCGGCGGCGCGGGCGGCCGAGGCCGCGGCGCTGCTGGCGGCGGCGGTGCTCTTCCCCCGCTTCGACGCGGCGACGCTAGCGCACGAGCGCGAGGTGGTGCTCGAGGAGATCAAGCAGTACGACGACGACCCGGGCCAGCGGGCGGTCCAGACGGCGCTCGCGCGGGTGTTTGGCGGGCATGCCTATGCGCGGCCGGTGCTCGGGCTGGCCCGGGAGGTCCGCGCGCACACGGCCCGGCGGCTGGCCGCCTACCACCGTCGGGCCTACGCGGGGGAGCGGCTCCTGCTGGTGGCGGTCGGGGAGGTCGACGTGGCGGCGCTCCGCAGGGTCGCCCGCGGGCTGCTCGGAGCGACGCCGCCGCGTCCGCGCGGGCGGATCGCGGGGTCGCCGCGTCCGCGGCCCGGGGCGAGCGTCCGTGCCGCCGACGTGCAGGAGTCCTACGTGGTGCTCGCCTGGCCCTCGCCGCCGGCGGGGGCGGCCGACGCGGCGGCGATCGACGCGGCGGCGGCGGTGCTCGGGCAGGGCGAGGCGTCGCGTCTGGTCGCAGAGACACGGCGAAAAGAGCAGGTTGTTTCGGACATCCAGGCGAGCTGCGACAC
>CAZMML010000253.1:0-5838 GCA_964567335.1 uncultured Nannocystis sp.
CACGGCCTGGGGCAAGTGGGACTGCACGCGCTGCGGACAGAAGGACATCAGCGGCCGCGACAAGCGCTGCCCCTCGTGCGGCGACCCGCGCGAGCAGCACGAGCTCGACGCGATGCGCCCGCCGAGCGACGCGGACTTCGAGAACGCGGCGATCCAGGCGCTCGACGAGCTCGCGGAGGCGAAGGACGGGCCAGACTGGTCGTGCGGCTACTGTGGGTCGAACAACCGCGCCTCGCACAAGATCTGTCAGAGCTGCGGGGGCGACCGGGAGCAGAAGCTCGGGCCGAAGCCGGCGCCGCCCAAGGCGCCGCCCAGGCGCCGGCGAATCGCGGCCGCCCTCGCCGCGGGCGGGGTCGGGATCGCGGGGCTGGCGACCTACGGGTTCATGGATCACGAGCTCGATGGGAGGGTGTCCCGCCTCGAGTGGTCGCACGTGACCGAGGTGCAGCGGTGGGAGGACGTGACGGGCGGCGACTGGCAGAGCTCGGTCCGCCCGCGCGCCGCGGTGGCGCCCCGGGCCGGCGCCGGCGAGGTGGCGGGGGTCGCGGTCACCGGCTGCCGCTCGAAGCACCACCACGACGAGAGCTACGCCTGCGGGACCGAGAGCTACGCGACGACGGAGTCCTACACGTGCGGAAGCACGCAGTCGTGCAGCACCCGCAGCAACGGCAACGGCAGCTTCTCGCGCAGCTGCACGAGCGTGCCGCGCTCGTGCTCGCGGACGGTCCACCGGACGCGCACCAAGTACTGTTCGCGGCCGATCTACGCCCAGTGGTGCGACTACATCACACAGGAGTGGCGGCACGCGCGGCAGGAGATCGTCTCCGGCGAGGGGCACACGGGGCTCCGCTTCGCCGAGCTGGCGCCGCAGGGGGACCTCGAGCGGGTGGTCAAGCACGCGACCTACGCGGTGACCTTCGGCTACGGCGACGAAGGGGCGACGCACCGTGAGGAGGTCGAGCGCGGCGTCTACGACGGATGGCAGCTCGAGGATCCGGTGATCGTGACGGTGGAGCGCTTCGGCGGGGTGGTCGGCGTGCGCCGACCAGACGCGAAGCAGTAGGCGCGGGGGCGCACCCAGCGGCCGCGCCGCGAGATCCGGCCGGTGACCTCAGCGCGCGCGAATTCTCGCGCCTGAGTCGCGCGCCGCTCGCGGTATAGTCGCCGAGGAGGCCTTTGGCCGTGACCGCATCCACGACGCCGATGATCCGCGGGTACGCGATCATCCAGACCGCCAGGTACCTCCAGACCCAGTTCTCGCCCGAGCAGTCGCGCCGCGGGATGGCCGCGCTGCCGGCGGCGATCCGCGACGCGATCCCGACCTGGAAGCCGGGGGAGTGGTACCCGCGGGAGACGACGATCGCGCTCTACCGGGCGATCGCGGGGCTCGGGGGCGACGAGCCGAAGGTCTACGAAGACCTCGTGCGTTGCGGCGAGTTCATCGCCTCGGAGGCCGCGGGCACCTTCCTTCGTCTCGTCATGCGGATCATGACGCCGGTCCTCTTCGCCAGCAAGATCCCGGACTTCTTCCGTCGCGACCACAGCGCGGGGTCCTTCGAGGTCGACACGTCGCGCGCGAAGGAGGCGCTGATCTCGATGCGGCTCGTCGACGTCGCCGGCTTCGACCACATCGGCGTGGTCTCGATCGGCTGGATCAAGTTCGGGATGAAGTCCCTCGGGAAGACGGGCGTGACGATCAAGCAGCGCGGATGGACGCTCGCGGCGCCGGGCCCCCGCGAAGTCTCCTACGAGATCAGGTGGGCATGAGCGGCGCGGAGGACCCAGGCGATCTGCGCGAGCACGTGGTCGACGCGCTGCTCGTGCTCGCCAACATCGGCTACGGCGATCTCGATCGCCACGTCGAGGTCCGCATGCCCGCGGAGACCCCGCTCGGCGCCCTCCTGACCGGGATCAACGAGATGATCGACGCGCTGCGGGCGGCGCGCGACCGCAACCAGGCGATCCAGGCCGAGCTCGAGGAGAAGCTGGCGACGATCGCGGCCCAGCGCGCGGCGATCCGCGAGCTCTCGACGCCGGTGATCGAGGTCTGGGAGGGCGTGCTCTGTCTGCCAGTGGTCGGCCAGATCGAGCGCGAGCACGCGGCACGCGTGCTCGAGGTCCTCCTCACGGAGGTCGCCGCGCGCGGCACCCGCTGCGCCATCGTCGACATCACCGGGCTGCGGACCTTGGGGGTCGAGACGGTCCAGCACTTCGTCCGCATGGCCCGCGCGGTGCGCCTGCTCGGCGCCGCCTACGTGCTCACGGGGGTGGGTCCCGCGGTCGCGCAGGAGATGGCGCTGGCGGGGCTCGACGTGCAGGAGCTCCGGGTGTTCCGGAGCCTGCGCGAGGCGCTCCGCGCGTACGTGTCCGGGGAGCTCTGAGGGGTCGGCCGCGGGCCGGAGGGAGAAACCGCTGGCGCGGGGCGAACCAGGTGGTAGAGGTTCGGCGCGATGCCGAGCATGTCTCATGAGGCGCTGGTGCAGCTCGTCCGGAACGCGCCGGAGGTGGTCCTGCGCCTGACGGAGCCGGGGCGCACGGGGGAGGTGAGGGCGCTCCACGTGGCGCGGGCGGAGTTCGTGGACCTGCACTTCGCGGAGTACCGGGCCGACGTGGTGGTCCTGGAGGGGCCCGAGGAGGCGCCTGAGCGGGCCTACATCATCGAGGTGCAGGTGGAGCGGGACCCACGGAAGCGGCAGACGTGGCCCTTCTACACGTCGGGCCTGCACGCGCGTCTGGGCTGCCCGGTGGTGCTGATCGTGGTTGCCTTCGACGCGGCGGTCGCGGCGTGGTGCGCGGAGCGGATCGACGTCGGACAGGGACGAATGATCCAGGACCCGCTGGTGCTGGGGCGGGCGGCGATCCCCGTGATCACAGACCTCGAGGAGGCCAGGGCGTCGCCCGAACTGGCGGTGTTGTCGGTGGCGGCCCACGCGGACGAGCCCGGGGTCGAGAAGATCGCGCTGGCGGCGCTGGCGGCGGTCCAGCCGCTTGAAGGCGAGCGCGGGGTCCTCTATCCTGACTTTGTCTACGGCCTCCTGTCCCGCGCGGCGCGCGAACTCCTGGAACGACTCATGCAGATCTCCGGCTACGAGCTTCAGACCGACTTCCTGCGCGACGCCTGGGCGGGGGGGAGAGCCGAGGGGAAGGCCGAGGGGAAGGCCGAGGGGAAGGCCGAGGGGAAGGCCGAGGGGAAGGCCGAAGCCCTGCTCAAGCTCTTCAAGCTCCGCGGCTGGCGGATCTCTGCGGCGCGGCGCCAGCAGGTGCTCACGTGCACGGACGACGAGCGCTTCGACCGATGGTTCGAACGCGTCCTCCTGGCGCGGACGATCGCGGACGTGTTTCGGCGCGCCTAGGCCGCCCCTGCGGGGACGAGAAAGGGGGCCTTCGCCGCAGCGAGGCCCCCTCGACCCCTGGAGACGCGGCTCAGCTCTTGGCCTTGCGCTCGGCCATCGGCACGTAGTCGCGGAGCTCGACGCCCGTGTAGACCTGACGCGGGCGGGCGATCTTCTGCTCGGGGTCCTGGAGCATCTCCTGCCACTGGGCGAGCCAGCCGGAGGCGCGGGGGATAGCGAAGAGCACCGGGAACATGTCGACCGGGAAGCCCATGGCCTGGTAGATCATGCCGGAGTAGAAGTCGACGTTCGGGTAGAGCTTGCGCTTGACGAAGTAGTCGTCGTTCAGCGCGATCTTCTCGAGCTCGAGGGCGATGTCCAGCAGCGGGTTCTTGCCGGTGACCTCGAAGACCTCGTGCGCGAGCTTCTTGATCACCTTGGCGCGCGGGTCGTAGTTCTTGTAGACGCGGTGGCCGAAGCCCATCAGCCGGCCGCTGCCGCCCTTGACCCCGGCGATGAAGTCCGGGACCGCCGAGAGGCTGCCGATCTGCTTGAGCATGTGCAGCACGGCCTCGTTGGCGCCGCCGTGGAGCGGGCCGTAGAGGGCCGCCGAGGCGGCCGAGAGGCAGCAGTAGGGATCGGTCTCGGCGGAGCCGACCGCGCGGGCGGCGTTGGCGGAGCAGTTCTGCTCGTGGTCGGCGTGGAGGATGAAGAGGATGTCGAGGGCGCGCTCGAGCACCGGGTTGGGCCGGAAGCGCGGCTCGGCCATCCGGAACACCATGTTCAGGAAGTTGCCGCAGTACGAGAGCTCGTTGTCCGGGTAGACGTAGGGCCGACCGACGCCGTGGCGGTGGGCCCAGGCGCTGACGGTCGGCATCTTGGCGATGATCTTGATGATGTGCTCGCGCCGCGTCTTGTCGTCGCGGACCTTCTTGGCGTCGGGGTAGAAGGTCGAGAGGGCCCCGAGCATGCTGACGAGCTTGCCCATCGGGTGGGCGTCGAAGCGGAAGCCCTCCATCGCCTTGCGCAGGAACTCGTGCACGAAGGTGTGGTGGGTGATCTCGTGGTTCCACTTGGCGAGCTGGGCCTCGGTCGGGAGCTCGCCGTGGAGCAGGAGGTAGGCGACCTCGATGTACGACGACTGCTCCGCGAGCTGCTCGATCGGGTAGCCGCGGTAGCGGAGGATCCCCTTGTCGCCGTCGATGAGGGTGATCGACGACCGGCACGAGGCGGTGTTCATGAACGCCGGGTCGTAGGTCATGAGCCCGAAGTCGTCGTCGGACACCTTGATCTTGCGGAGGGCGTCGGCGCGGATCGTGCCGTCCTTGATCTCGATCTCGTAGGTCTTGCCGGTTCGGTTGTCGGTGATCGTCAGCGTGTCGGCCATGGAGAGGCTCCGTCAGGGGGGCGGGAGGCCGGGCGCAAAGAGCCACCAGCTCGAGACCGGCTGCTTGTCCGCGTCTCGTCCGCCGACCATGAAAGTAACACCAGTCCCGAGCGCGAGGGAATGCCCGCCGCGCTCGCGCGTGGCGGGCCCCTCACCGGGGGTCACCGTCAGGCCCGTTCGGGCGATCCGCAGCCATGTGGCGCCTTGTTGCGCGTAAATGGCGAGATCATCCGCGAAGAGCCGTGGATCTCCCAGGGGAACCTCGGCGAAGTCGACGAGCTCCTCGACCTCCGCGGCGCTCAGCTCCGCGGGGATCCGGAGGAGGAGCGCGTCTGCGGTCGGGAGCCCGCCGCGCTCGCCGCCGAGGCAGAGCACCCGCTGGGCGCCCTTGGTGTCCGCCGGGTCGAGCGGCGCGCACTGGAGGCCGGTCCAGACCCCCTCGGGGCCGAGCGCGAGGCCGAGGTCGGGGAGGTAGAGCGCGGGGTTTGGGTCCTGGCCACCGAGGAGGAGGAGCCGCTCCTCCTCGCCGCGGAGCAGCGGGACCAGGGTCGCGCCGGCCCGCGGGGCGTCGAGGGTCGCCCGGGCGGTGATGACGGGGTCGTCCTCGGCGCTGAGCGGGAGCTCGAGCAGCTCGGGGGAGCTCCCGCCGGCGAGCCACAGGCGGTCGCGCGCGGCGCTGCTCGCCCACGCCGCGCCCGGGCGCGGGCGCAGGTCACCGCTCGGCGTGAGCTCGGTCCACACGTCGAAGAGCGGGTCGTAGGTGAAGATCCGCAGGCCCTCGTTCCAGGCGACCCGCCACAGGAGGCCGTAGTCGTCGGCGGTCAGCGCGCCGTCGGTGACCGCGGGGGCGCCTCCCGCGGGGTTGAGCCGGGCTCCGACCTCGGCGGTGTAGGTGAACTCGTTGAGGAGGATGATGTCGCCGGCGCTGCCGAGGAGCATCAGGCCGCGGCCGGGGGCGCGCGCGGCGAGGAGGTCGGCGTCGGGCTCGGGCACCTCGCCGGGGAAGGTCGAGAGCATGCCCGGGCGCGCGAGCAGGATCGCCAGGTCGCTCGGCGGGTCGAGCAGCACGAAGGGGGCGCTGCGGCCGTGCGCGAGCAGCTCTGTCCCATCGGCCAGGTA
>CAZMML010000254.1:0-5838 GCA_964567335.1 uncultured Nannocystis sp.
TGAGGAGCGCGTGGGCGGCCTTCGCCGGCTCGACCGCCGCGCCCGCGGGGACCGAGGAGCTCCCGCCGCGGACGATCGCGTCGATCGCGGCGGCGGCCCCGCCGGGCGCGGCGCCGCGGCTGAGGAGCTCGTCGAGGAGCTCGCCGGCCGCGGCGGGCGGGGCAGGGGGCGCCGCGGCCGGGGCGAAGCAACGCGCCAGCTCGGCGTGGAGGGGCCCGCGGCCGGCGACGCGCTCGACCGCGGCGAGGAATTCGTCGCTGCGGGGGCGTCCGCTCGCGGCGGTGAGTCGGCCCGCGAGGCGGTGGAGCTCGCCGAGGGTCTGACTGACGACCTCGGCCGCGGAGAAGTCGCGGAAGCGGGAGAACGGGGCCGGCACGGGCCGCGGCCCCGCGGCCCCGAGCGCAGGTCCCAGGCCGCGCGAGACCTGGGTCGGTGCGGCGGCGAGGCGGGCGGCGAGGTCGCCGAGGGTGATGCGCTCGCGGCGGCCGCCGGGGCGAGACGAGAGCGGCAGGGCGACGAGGAAGCGGAGGCGCGGGGGGGACGAGGCGGGCACACCCATCCACGCCACGCTAGCGCGGTCGCCGGGGGCGGCGAAGGATCGAGGCCGGGGGCGTGGAGACCCGGCGCGCGCGCCGTTGCCCCTGCGGGCGCGATCGGGCAAGATCGCGCCCATGTCCCTTGCCCGCTCGACGCTCGTCCTCGTGCTCCTGGCCGCCTGCCACGACGGAGGCGGCCGCGACGACGGCTCGGCGAGCGCGCCGACGGGGGCGACGACGCTCCCCAACTTGACGATCGGGTCGAGCTCCGGGGCGAGCTCGGGGTCGAGCGGATCAGGCGCCGAGGGCGGGACGAGCGGCGCTTCGACGACCGGGTCCGGCGAGCCGACCACGAGCGGCGGGCCGACCGGCGACAGCTTCCCGGACAGCACCGTCGCGTCGTGGTTCGGGACCAGCACCACCGGGATCGGGCCGGGCGACTGCGACAACGTCCTCCACGGGACGCTGCGCGACTTCAGCCAGGACCACCCCGACTTCGAATACAAGATCGAGGTCGACCCCGGGATCGTGCTGCCCGACCTCGGGCCGGACAAGAAGCCCGTCTACGCGGGGGTCAACGGCAACCCGACGACGACGGGGCAGGCCAACTTCGACATGTGGTACCGCGACACGCCGGGGGTCAACCAGCCCTTCCCGCTCGACATCCCGCTGACCAACGAGGGCGGCCTCTTCATCTACGACAACTCGGAGTTCTTCCCGCTCGACGGGCAGGGCTTCGGCGACGAGGGCAACCCGCACAACTACCACTTCACCTACGAGATCCACACCGAGTTCGCGTACGAGGGCGGCGAGGTCTTCAAGTTCCGCGGCGACGACGACGTGTGGGTCTTCATCAACGGCAAGCTCGTCATCGACCTCGGCGGCGTCCACGGGCCGATGGAGCAGACGATCGACCTCGACGCCTTCGCGGCCACCGCCGGGATCACGCCGGGCGGCGTGTACCCGCTCGACTTCTTCTTCGCCGAGCGGCACACCAGCGAGTCGAACTTCCGCATCGAGACGACCATCGCGTGCATCAAGCCGCCTGGGTGAGGCGCGCCGCGCAGAGGCGCTGAGAGGCGCTGGCGCGTCGCCGCGCGTTGACGGGCGGTGAGGCTTCGGGTAGCTTCGCAGACTTCGGGTTATCGTCATGCGTCGCCGCGACTCCAAGCTCCACCTGCTGTTCTCGAGCGCCCCGGCCTCCGCCGCCGCCGCGCCAGCAGGAGCGTACGCGGCGCCAGCGACAGCCTGGGCTGTGTCCAGGCGCTGAGCCCTCCTGCGTCGCGTCGGGTTCGCCGCGCCGCTCCGGGCCGGCGCCCGCGGGATGGGTCCCCGCGGGGCCGCGCTATCGCTCGTCTGACCCAAATGGAGCACGGTCATGTCCACTTTCATCGTCCCCGTCGTCCGCGTCGTCATCGAGCCGCACGGCAACGCCGACGCCCTCGAGGTCGCCCGCGTCGGCGACTACCGCTCGGTGGTCCGCAAGGACCAGTTCCGCAGCGGTGATCTCGTGGCCTATATCCCCGAGCAGGCGATCGTCCCCGACGCGCTCTTGGACGAGCTCGGCCTGCGCGGCCGGCTCTCCGGCAAGGACGCCAACCGCGTCAAGGCGATCAAGCTCCGCGGCGTCCTCTCGCAGGGGCTGGTGTACCCGGCGCGGGCGGGCTGGTCCGAGGGTCAGGACGTCGCGGCCGAGCTCGGCGTCGCCAAGTGGGAGCCGCCGATCCCCTCGCACATGAACGGGCAGGTCTTCGGCGCCGGCGTCGACCGCTGCGTCAAGTACGACATCGAGAACATCAAGGCCTTCCCCGACGCGCTCGCGGAGGGCGAGCCGGTCGTGTTCACGGAGAAGATCCACGGCACCTGGTGCCAGCTCGGCGTGGTCCCGGAGGCCTCGGGCTGCGCGCTGATCGTCAGCTCGAAGGGGCTCGCCGCCAAGGGGCTCGCCTTCGTGCCCGACGCGCCGGAGAACGAGACCAACCTCTACCTCCGCGTCGCCCGGACGAGCGGCTTCGTCGACCGCGTCCGCGCGGCCTTCGCGGCCGAGCTCGCGGCCGGCCGCCCGGTGTTCGTGCTCGGCGAGGTGTTCGGCGCGGGCGTGCAGGACCTCGGCTACGGCGCGAAGACCGACCAGGATCGCACGCTCGGCTTCCGCGTCTTCGACGTCTACGTCGGCTGGGTCGGCCAGGGCGGCTTCCTCTCCGACGCCGACCTCGAGGCCGCCTGCGCGGCGCTCGGCCTGCCGCGGGTGCCGGTGCTCTACCGCGGTCCCTTCAGCCGCGCGGCGCTCGCGGAGCACACCGACGGGCGCGAGACCGTCTCCGGCGCGGCGCTCCACGTCCGCGAGGGCGTCGTGATCCGGCCGCAGGTCGAGCGCCACGTGACCGGGCTCGGCCGCGTCCAGCTCAAGAGCGTGTCCGAGAAGTACTTGCTCCGCAGCGGCGGCACCGAGTACAACTGAGGGCTGCGCGGCGCCCCCGCGCCGGAGGCCCCATGCGCGCGCGCTCGATCGCTGTGTCCTTGAGCATGATCCTCGGTGCATGTCCTCCAGGGCAGGGGGACAGCACGGGCACCAGCACGGGCGCGACCACCGGGGAGACCACCGGTACGAGCGCGGGCGCGAGCACGGCCGGGAGCACCAGCGCCGCGCCGACGACCGGGCCGGGCGGAACAGAGACGGGCGCGAGCTCCACCGGCACCAGCGGCCCGGTCGGATCGAGCGGCACGAGTGGGTCGACCTCGATCGACCCCTCGACCTCCGCCGCCTCGACGGACGCGAGCAGCACGGGGGGCTCGAGCGGCGCCTCGAGCGGCTCGACCGGGGGCGGCGAGGCGCTCTTCCTCTGCGACAACTGCACCTGCGACGCGAACGTGAGCTACTGCGTCAAGGTGCTCGCGGGGGTCGGGCCCGCGCCCGACCCGCCGAAGTGCCCGATCGTCGACCCCGAGATGTTCCTCAGCGGCTGCGCGCTCTTCCCGGCGGAGTGCGGCGACACCCCGACCTGCGACTGCATCCCCTCGTTCAACGGCGCGTGCTTCTGCGACCAGCAGATGGGCTCTATCACCTCGACCTGCCCGCTGCCCTGAGCGCGGCTGGCCGCGCGCCGGTGGCGGCCCGGCGGCGGGACCGCTAGGCTACCCGCCGTGCCCCCCCGCCCTCGCACCCGCGTCCGCGCGACCGCCGCGGCGCTCACCCTCGTGTCGGCCCTCGGCTGTCGTCACGCCGCGCCGGCGACGCTCGCCACGCCGTCGCCTGAGCCGGTGGCGGCCGGGCAGCCCCAACCGGCCGCGGCGACGGGGATCTCCCAGCCGCGCGCCGCGGAGATCACGGGCCGCATCATGCAGGCGGTCGCGCAGGCCCGCGGCCTGGCGATCACGCGCCCGGTCGCGGTCGAGGTGCTGAGCCGGGCCCAGGTGCGGACGTTGGCGCAGGAGTCGATGTACGAGCACCACAGCGCCGAGGAGATCCGGCTCTTCACGCGCATCGAGGCGAGCCTCGGCGTGATCCCGGTCGGCGCCGACGGCGAGCAGATCCTCCTCGACATGCTCGAGGAGGGCGTGATGGGGGTCTACGAGCCGAAGAAGCGGGCGATGCTGATCGGCACCCACGTCAGCGAGGCGCAGCTCGACATGGTCGTCGGCCACGAGATCGTGCACGGCCTGCAGGACATGCACTTCGACCTGAAGCGGCTGCAGGTGCCGATCCGCGGCGACAGCGACGCCGAGTCGGCGCGGACCTTCCTGGTCGAGGGCGACGCCCAGGCCGCCTACCTCGCGTGGGTGTCGGGGCCGCAGGGGATCGCGGCGATCCCGGCCGAGGTGCTGCAGACCACCGGCGACCAGGCGCTCGGCCTCGCAGGCATGCTCGACTTCCCGGTCCTGTCGCGCTCGTTGCAGCTGCCCTACACCGACGGCGCCGCGACGATCGCCGCGCTGGTCCGGACGCAGGGGTGGGCCGCCGTCGACGCGCTCTACAAGGATCTGCCGCGGACCTCCGAGCAGATGCTGCACCTCGACAAGCTGCTGGCGCGCGAGCCGGCGGTCGCCGTGGAGGTCGCGCCGCAGGCGCTCGCGGCGGCGCTCCCCGAGCACGCGATGGTGTGGCAGGACACCCTCGGCGAGGCCAGCCTGCTCTGCATGCTCGCGGACGTCGAGCCCGCCTCGGTCGCGCGCGCGGCCGCGGCGGGGTGGGGCGGCGACCGGATCCTGGTGTTCGAACGCAAGGGGCACCAGGACGCGGCGCCGATCGTCGTCGGGCTGGTCGCGTGGGACAGCGAGAAGGACGCCGACGAGTTCGCGGAGGTGTTCCGCGCCTACCTGAAGGCGCACATGCAGGATCGGCACGTGGTCGAGCGCCGCGGCGATCGGGTCCTCTTCGCCTCCGAGGTCCCGGCCGCGCTCGCGCCCGCGCTCACGCAGGCGGCGTGGCAGGCCTTCCCCGCGCGCGCGCGCAAGGGGGCCGCGTGAGGGCGCGGGCGCGGGCGCGCCGGACAGAACGAGCGCCGCTCGCGTTCGTTGAGGGCCTCGTGCCCGCTCGCTCACCCCGCGGAGGAGCGCCCCGATGAGGGTCGGCGCGCTGCTCCGGGTGGTCCGGGCCGTCGAGCGGCGCGAGCGGCTGGTCGCGACCGCGCGGCTCCTGGCCCGCGTCGCGCTGCCGCTGGGCTGCGTCGCGGCCGCGCTGGCGATCGCGGCGTCGCGGCGGCTCGGCGCCCCGATCGAGCTGGCGTGGATCGGGCTGGTGCCCTTCTTCGGCGTGCTGCTCTTCGCCTGGCTGCGGCCGCGGCAGACGCGGGCGGCGGCCCGCCGCCTCGACGCCTACTACGGGCTCCACGACCTGATCGGCAACGCGCTCGAGTTCGCCGAGCGCCCGCCCGCGGGCGACCCCGTGGCCGCGGATCTGGCGGCGCTGCAGGTGGCCGACGCGGAGGCGGCCGCGGCGCGCCTCGACCCGCGCCCGGTGGTCCCGCTGCGGCTGCCGGGGCTCCGCCTGCTCGACCTCGCGGCGGCGGCGCTGCTGGTGCTGGCGATGTTCGTGCCGCCGCCGGCGCCGGTCGTGGTCGACGAGGACCTCCCGCCGGACCCGACGCGCGAGGGCCCGGCGGCGGCGCCCCGCAAGCCGCCGAGCGACCGGGCGCTGGTCGAGGCGCTGCCCGAGGATCTGCGCAAGCTCCGGGGCGGCGCCGATCGAGCGGCCGATCTCGCGGAGCGCATGCTCGCGGTGCTCGACGCCTACGCCCGCGGGGAGCTCGAGCGCGAGGCCGCCGCCGCGGCGCTCGAGCAGCTCGAGCGCGAGCTCGCCGAG
>CAZMML010000255.1:0-5829 GCA_964567335.1 uncultured Nannocystis sp.
ATGCTCGCGGTGCTGGCGATCGTCAGCACCGGCCGGCCGACCCTCGTCGTCGTCCCGACGATCGAGCTCCTGCTGCAGTGGCGGCAGGTCCTCGGGCGCTTCCTCGGGCGCCCGATCGGCCAGCTCGGCGGCCAGGTCTCCGACCGCCAGGAGATCACCGTCACCACCTACGACTCGGCCGCCGCCCAGACCGAGCACCACGGCAACCGCTTCGGTCTGCTCGTGTGCGACGAGTGCCACCACCTCCCCGCGCCCGCCTACAGCTTCATCGCCGCCGGCTCGATCGCCCCCTTCCGCCTCGGCCTCACCGCGACCTTCGAGCGCACCGACGGCCGCGAGTCCGTCGCCGCCCAGCTCCTCGGCCCGGTCCGCTTCCGCGCCGAGATCGACGAGCTCGAGGGCGACTTCCTCGCCCCCTACCAGGTCAAGCAGCTCGCCGTCACCCTCAGCGAGGAGGAGCAGGCCCGCTACGACGAGGCCCGCGCGCTCTACATCGACTTCCTCCGCGGCAGCCGGGTCTCGCTCAGCAGCCCCGGCGGCTGGCAGCAGTTCGTCGTCGCCTGCCACCGCAGCGAGCAGGGCCGCGTCGCCTTCGCCGCCTACCGCGAGCAGAAGCGGATCGCCTTCACCGCCCAGGCCAAGATCGACGCCCTGTGGCAGATCCTCCTCCGCCACCGCAAGGATCGGATCCTCGTCTTCACCGAGGACAACGACACCGTCTACCGCCTCTCGCGCCTCTTCCTCCTGCCGGTGATCACCCACCAGACCCCGCCGAAGGAGCGCGCCCGCCTGCTCGCCGACTTCGCCGCCGGCGCGCTCCCGGTGCTGCTCACCTCGAAGGTCCTCAACGAGGGCGTCGACGTCCCCGACGCCAACGTCGGCGTGATCCTCTCCGGCAACGGCTCGATCCGCGAGCACGTCCAGCGCCTCGGCCGGATCTTGCGCAAGAGGGAGGGCAAGACCGCGACCCTCTACGAGCTCTACACCGCCGTCGCCGCCGAGCACCGGATCAGCGAGCGCCGCAGCCAGCACCGCGCCTACCAGCGCGAGGCCGCGCCGCGCCGCGGCCCCGCGGTCCTCCGCCCCGGACTGCCAGACCCCGCGGACACGCCCGAAGAGCCGCCCTCGGAGGTCGAGTGCTGACCCGCGAGCTCCTCGTCTACCGCCGCGTCAAGGGCGAGCGCCTCCGGCCCGGCTTCGTCGACGCCAAGGACGCGTCGCTCGTCGACACGGCCGTCGCGCTGATCGACCTCCTGACCCACGCCGTCGGCGAGCCGCGCGGGGCGATCGACGACGCCGCCGACGCGATCATCGACGCCTACGCCCGCCCCAAGGTCGCGCGGGGCCTCTACAAGCTCCTGGTCGACCGCTGCGAGTGGGACGACCCAGGCGAGGTCGCCAGCGAGGCGCGCGCGGCCGCCTTCGCGTGCGCCGCGGCCGTCCTCCGCGGCCTCGCCGAGGGCGCCACCTTCCGCGACTACCTCGCCGGCCTCGAGCGGGGCCTGACGCTGCCGCTCGGCGAGGTCCGCGAGCACCTCTACGACGACCTCCCCGAGCACCGCCGCCTCACGAGCGCCCGCCTGCCGCGCCCGCCCGAGCTGCTCGCCCGCTACAACCTCGCGCTCGCGCAGGGGCTGGTGATCTACACGGACCGCCTCGAGGTGCGCGCCGAGCGGCCCGGCGCGCTCGCGCTGCGCAAGCTGCTCCGCTGGCTCCGCTTCTCGCGGCTCGTCGCCGAGGTCCGGCGCGAGGGCGAGGTCTGGTCGCTGACGATCGAGGGGCCCGGCGCGCTGCTCGACATGCAGAAGAAGTACGGCCTGCAGCTCGCGACCTTCCTCGGCGCGGTGCCGCTGCTCGGCCGATCCCGGGTGGAGGCCGTGGTCGCCCTCCCGCGGCCGCCCACGGCGCGCCGGACCCTCGACGACAGCGACCCGCTCGTCGCGCTGGACCAGGGCGCGCTCGGCCACATCCCGCCGGAGATCGAGGTCGGCCTCGCGGAGCTCGGCGACGAGCGCTGGGTCCTCGATCCGCTCCCCGAGCTGCGCCACGTCGGCCCCCGCGGGATGTGCGTCCCCGACTTCGGCCTCCGCCACCAGCCCAGCGGCCGCGCCGTCGCCGTCGAGCTCTTCCATCGCTGGCACCGCCACGCGCTCCTCCGCCGCCTCGACGAGCTCGCCGCCCGCCCCGACCCCGGCCTGCTCCTCGGCGTCGACCTCCCGCTGACCAAGGACGAGGCGGTCGCCGCCCGTCTCGAGGGCCACCCCCAGGTCTTCAGCTTCAACAAGTTCCCGACCCGTCGACGGATCCAGCCGCTCCTCGACCGCCTCGAGGAACCAGCGCCCCTCCTCGGCCTCTAGACGGAGCGGCATGTCGTGGCGAGGGCCCGCGTGAGTCGGGCGGGCGACCGTGCGCGGTGCGGCGCTCAGGCGGACAGGTTGCCGAGCACCTTCTCGGTCGTCCGCGCGATCGCCTCGATCTCCTGCGGGGAGAAGCCGGCGAAGGCGCGATCGAGGAGGTCGTTGGAGACCTCGAGCAGCTTCGGGAGCGCCGCGTAGGCGCGCGGCGTGGGGCGGATCAGGATCGCCCGGCTGTCGCGTGGGTCGTAGGTCCGCTGGGCCCAGCCGGCCGCCTCCAGCGCCCGCACGAAGCGCCCGACAGTGACCTCCGAGAGCGCCATCATCCCCGCGAGCTGGCGGGCGGTCAGCGGCTCGCGGGCCTGAAAGAGGTGGATCAGCACGCCCGCCTGCGCCGGGGTGACCTCGCGGATCCCCGCCGCCTCGAGCAGGTCCGCGACCTTGCGCTCGAGCTCGCGGTGGATCCGGGAGAGGTTGAGGTAGGCCTCGCTCTGCAGCCGGCGGAGGCGCAGCAGCGCTGAAGAGGGGGGCATCCGGGCTCTTTACCAGAGCGGCTCACCTGACCTCAAGTTCTCCTGCGCTCGCGCCCGCGCCCCGGCCGCGACGTCACGCGCCTCGCAGGCGGGCTGACATTTTGTCACCGCCCGCGGGGGGGCCCTGTGCGGCAAGTGGCGCCCCGCCTGGCTACCGCGGGCCCTGAGCCTGTGGCATCCTGATTGCACCGTCCGCGCCGGCCACCCTCCCATGCGCCACCTCTCCGCCCCGAGCCTCGTCCTCGCCGGTCTGTGCGCCCTCGTCCCCGGCAGCGCCGTCGCCCAGTCGCCGCCGCCCGGGATGGGCATGGGCGTCCCGGGCGCCGAGTCGTTCACGATCCGCTACTACGTCACCAACCCGGACGGCACTAACGCGCGGACGATGCAGAAGAACGACTTCAATCAGTTCGTGAACCAAGCCCGCTGCCAGTGCGGCCACAAGATCTTCACGCAGATCCTGCTCAAGGCGACCATGAGCGGGTACAACCAGTCGACGCAGGTCGACACGATGGTCGGGACCATGTGCGCCACCGCAGAGTCGGCCCCGGCGGGCCAGTTCCGCCGCTGCGGCGGCCTCGACTCGCAGCCGATCTCGCAGTACGTGAAGGGCATCGGCGTCGGCTTCCACCCGGTGTGGCTGAGCAACGGCGTCGCCATCTCGTCCGACTCGCGCAACGTGATCGACGGCCTCGCCGCCGGCAAGTGCGAGGGCGTGTTCGGCGAGGCCGGGGTCTGGATGTGCGCGCAGACCAACGGCGCGACCGGCTGCCAGAGCGACGAGTTCTTCATCCAGGGCACGCAGAACATCAACATCGGCATGGGCGGGATCAAGTACGACTTCGTCCCGCCGCTCACCGAGGTCCAGGACGTCCGCGTCGCCACCGGCGACGGCGCGGTCGTCCTCTCCTGGGACATCCAGGTCACCGGCGACATCAACGGCTACCGCGTCCTCTGCGAGGAGGCCGACACCGGCAACCCGGTGCCGGGCAAGGAGCAGCCTGCCCCGGACCTGACCGCGATCCCCAACGGCACGTTCTTCTACACGAAGGACAACATGTGCCCGAACGGGCCCTTCTCGACCTTCGTCGGCGGCGAGGACGACCCGATCGTCGACATCGACACTGACACCGCCGGCACGGACACGGACACGGGTGGGTCGACCGGCGGGACCGGCGGGAGCACCGGCGGGTCGACCGGCGGGAGCACCGGCGCGTCGACCGGCGGGACCGGCGGCGTGATCCCGCCGAACTGCTCGGACGGCGTCCTCGACATGGACGAGGAGTGCGACGACGGCGCGGACAACGGCGACACCAAGGCCTGCCTCAGCAACTGCAGCAAGGCCCGCTGCGGCGACGGCTTCGTGCAGGAGGGCGTCGAGGAGTGCGACCTCGGCGACGGCGGCAACGGCCCGAGCTTCGCCTGCAGCGCCGAGTGCACCAACAACACCAGCCCGGGCATGGCCGCCCTTCAGTGGAAGTACGTCTGCACCGGCCACATCGCCTACAACAGCCGCAGCGTGCGGATCGACGGGCTCGACAACGGCAAGAAGTACAACTTCCGCCTCGTGACCTACGACCTCTTCGGCAACCCCAGGCCCGCCGAGGAGGTCCTCTCCGCCGCGCCGGTCGAGACCAACGACCTCTGGGAGCAGTGCTACGCCGACGGCGCGTGCGGCGACGCCGGCTTCTGCAGCGTCAGCGGCCGCTCCAGCGGCCTCGCGGCCCTGGTCGCCTTCACTGGCCTCAGCCTCGGCGCCCTCGGCGTCGTCCGTCGTAGAAGGAAGCGCGCGTGATCGTCGCCCCCCTGCTCGCTTCGCACGCCCTCGCGGGCGCGCCGGCCGAGGCCCCGCCGGCCCCTCCGCCTGTCTCCGAGGACAGCTCAATCGCGGCCGAGGCGACCCCGCCGCCCGCGTCTGAGAGCACGACGACCACCACCACCGGCGGGACGACGACGACGACGACGACGACCGGTGGGACCACGACCACCACGACCACCACGACGACCCGCGGCGAGATCATCGGCCCGCCCTACGGCTCCCGCGTGGGCGAGCAGCGCGAGGGCGAGTTCTGGCGCCCGATCGGCCCCGAGACCTACCCGAAGCAGCCGGTCCCCACCGAGGGCGCGGTCTACTCGCAGGCGAACCCGGACCTCGCCGACACGCTCAAGCAGCGCAAGGTCAACCCGACCGGCGAGAGCCCGCAGCGCTTCGCGCTCGAGATCAAGTTCGGGCCCTACCTCCCGGACGTCGACCGCACCTACCAGGGCTCCGGCCTCGGCCCCTACGCGAAGGTCTTCGGCGAGACCGACGCGAACGGCCGCGCGACCGGAGAGCCGAAGAAGGGCTTCTACGGCGGCTTCGCCTTCGAATGGCAGATCACGAAGAAGCTCGCCGGCCCGCTCGGGCTCGGGCTGCAGTGGAGCATGTTCCGCGACTCGGCCAGCGCGTTGCTCGCCGACCCACCCGTGGACGGCAACGTCCGCAGCCAGGCCGACAAGGTCCGCTTCGCGGTGATGCCGATCGCCCTGCAGGCGGTCTACCGCTTCGAGCTGCTGGCCGACAAGGTCCGCTTCGCGCCCTTCGTCCCCTACGTCAAGGCTGGCATCGCCTACGCGTTCTGGTGGTCCAAGAACGGCAGCGGCGAGGTCTCCGTCAACAAGGCCGGCGAGAAGGGCCGCGGCGGCGTGTGGGGCTGGCAGCTCAACCTCGGCGCGATGCTCCGCCTCGACTTCCTCGACATCGGCACCGCCCGCCGCTTCGACCGGATCTCCGGCATCAACCATACGTACCTCTTCGGCGAGTGGCAGTTCTCCCGGCTGGCGAACTTCGGCCGCAAGAATTCGATGAGCCTCGGCGACAGCACCTGGCTGCTCGGCTTGGCGATGGAGTTCTAGTGCCGACACCGCTACATACCGATCTGTCTCGATCGAGCGCTTGATGGGCG
>CAZMML010000256.1:0-5828 GCA_964567335.1 uncultured Nannocystis sp.
ACCAGCGCACCGCGGGGTACGCGTCGTCGAGCGCTTCGGTCACCCACGCCCGCCGCGCCTCCGCGGCGACCGGCGTCGTCGGCCGCGTCAGCGCGTGGATCGCCAGCACGCGCTGCAGCGGGTCGCCGCCGAGGAGGTCGAGCTGCACCCGCGAACCCCACGCCTCCTCCTCGACAGCCGCCGCCAGCGGCGACGCCGCCGGCGACGCGATCCGGGCCAGGGCGCGCGCCGCCCAGCTCCGATCGCGGTCGACGTGGCACTGCGTGCACGCGTCAGGCTGGTCGTGGCGGCCGATCCAGTCCTGCGGCCGCGGGGTCGAGATCCGGTGGCTCACCATCCCCTCCAGGAGGCCGTAGGTGATCCGCGGCATGTGGCAGTCGAGGCACGTGATCGCGGCGGAGTGCCCCCCGTGGTCGGCTCCTCGGGACAGGTCCGCTCGGTCATGGCACGAGACGCACGCCCCGTCGCCCGCCCGACCGGCGCGGACCTGCAGCGCGGGCTCCTCGCCGTGCATGTCGTGGCAGTGGTTGCAGCCGAGCCCGCGGCCCTCCTGGTAGCAGGGAGAGAGCAAGAGCCCCTGGTACTCGTACGCCGAGAGGCGCGGCGTCCCGTCCGGCCAGAAGCGCTCGGCGAAGGGCGCCTCCCCGTGCAGCGTCGAGTCGCGGAAGATCGGCCGCGACACCGCGGCCAGGTCGGTGCCGGGCAGGAAGCCGTCGCCCTCGCGCAGCACCGCCGCGACGTCCGCGGCGATCCGGTTGCCGTGGCAGCGCCCGCAGATCCCGCTCTCCTCGCGCGCGGCCAGGCGTCCTGGGTGCGCGATCGAGGCGTCGCCACGACCCGCCGCGAGGAGCCGGCGGAAGGGGTCCGCGTGGCGCTCCAGGTGCTCGGAGGCCGGCCCGTGGCACGACTCGCAGGCGATCCCGAGCTCGGCGACCCTCGTCTCGAAGCGCGGCGAATCGCCTGTCTCCTGGGACATCCCCGGCCGCGGCTCGGTGTTGTGGCACATCACGCAGTTGTCGTTCCACCGGCTGAAGTGGCGGAAGACCACGTCCGGGTCGCCGCGCGCCGGCTCCGGCTCGAGGAAGGCCGCGTTCATCGGGATCCAGCGCCGCGTCGCCAGGTGCCACGCGACCGGGAGGCGCCACACCTCGCCCGGACCGCCGCCGCGGTCGATCCGCGCCAGGTACTGCTGATAGCGGTGGCTCCCCACCGTCATCGCCACGTCGACGTCCAGCGCCGCGGGCCCCACCTCTCGCCCCTCCTCGTCGATCGGCGCGACTCGGAGGTGCGGCGCGCCGGTCGCTCCGCGCGACATCGTCGCCCGGAAGCCGAGGTAGTCGAGGTGCTCCCCCGCGAAGGGCGCGAGCACCGCCTCGCCCTCCGCGCGCTGGGTCATCGTCCGGTGGAAGGTCGCGTGCCATGACGCGAAGGCCCCTGGGTGGCAGCCCCGGCACGCCGCCGCGCCGACCGGCTCCGCCTCGGCCCGCGCGACCTCCGCCCAGGGCGCCGCGGCGGTGGCCGTCCACACCAGACCGCCTCCAGCCGCGAGCCCCCACAGCGCCGCCGGACCGAAGAGCAGCAGCGCCGCCGCGCCGCCGCGCCGCTCGCCGTCTCGCTCTGCCTGCCCCTCCGGACAGGCCTCTACGAGTTGCACATCCGCACCGCGATGTTGCGGTTGTAGAGCGTGAACACCGCCGTCTGGCCGCCCGTCGGGAAGGGCGCGGGCACCCCCGGCGCGAGCGCCCGCCCCTGGAAGAGGGTCCCGTTCTGGCTGTGCAGGTCGGCGGCCCACACCCGGCCGCGGTGGAGGTACACGCACGCGTGCAGGCGGCTCAGGCGCGGGGAGCCGAGCACGACCTGGCAGGACTCGTGGCGCCCGAGCACCAGCGGACCGTGGCGGATGTCGAAGCGCTGACGCGGCTCGCCGTCGATGATCACCTCCGCGAGCGGGTGCGCCAGCGCCGGGAAGAGCGGCGCCATGTCCGTCGGGCCCGGGACCTCCCACAGGTTGTCGGCCCGCGCCGCGCGCTCGAACTCCGCCGCCATCTCCTGCCCGCTGCCCCAGCGCAGGCGCGGCTCCTTCGCCATCGCCTTGCGCATGAACTCGTCGAGGTTCGGCGAGGGGTGGACCGCCTTCGCGGTGCTGTCGCGCATCGCCCCCGCGCGCAGCCGCTTCGGGATCTGCAGCTCCGGCACCGGCGACTTCAGGTGGTGGTTGAGCAGGTCGGGGATCGTCCGCCCGTCGAAGGGCCGCCGGCCGGCGAGGAGTTCGAAGATGATCACGGCGACCGCGTAGCGATCGGTCGCCGGCCCGACGTGCTTGGTGTCGCGGCACTGCTCGGGGCTCATG
Source organism: uncultured Nannocystis sp. (assembly GCA_964567335.1). Classification (GTDB taxonomy): domain Bacteria; phylum Myxococcota_A; class Polyangia; order Nannocystales; family Nannocystaceae; genus Nannocystis. Next base: position 2,351 of record CAZMML010000256.1, read on the forward strand.
TAGTGGGGCGTCCCGAACACTGAGCCGCTCGCGGTCGCCGTCTCCTGCGCGAGCCACTTGGCGATCCCGAGGTCGATGATCACCGGCTCCCACCCGTCGACGCTCGTCCGCAGCAGGACGTTCTCCGGCTTCAGGTCGCGGTGGACCACCCCGAGGCCGTGGAGGTCGTCGAGGCTCTTGCCGACCCCGGCGAGCAGCCGGTGGACCGACCAACAGTCGCCGGGGCCGATGACCGCCGAGGGCATCAGCCCGTCGACGAACTCCATCGCCATCCACGTGCGGCCGAACTCGTCGACGCCCCACTCCTCGACCTTGATCACCCCCGGGAAGTTCGCGCCGGCCATCAGCTCCGCCTCCCGCCGGAAGCGGATCGCGGCCTGGCTCCCCTCATGCAGCTCGGCGCGAAGCCACTTGACCACGACCAGGCGGCGCTGCTGCACGTCCACACAGAGGTGGACGTCCCCCATCGAACCCTCGCCGAGCGGCCGGATCTTGCGATAGGGGCACGCCTGCATCGCGCTGCCAGTCTACTATAGGTCGATCGTCAGCTTCGTGTAGGGCTCGGTCACGAAGGTCCAGGTCTTCGCGCCGACGCGCAGGGACGTGAGGCCCGGTTCGCGCAGCACGACCTCGGCCCCTTCGCTACCTGCGGGCACACTCACCGACTGCTCGCTGGTCCCCGCGCGCACCGCAACCTCGCCCGCGGAGCCGCCCTTGAGGCGCAGGCGCAGGATCGTGGTCGCGTCCGCGTTGAACTCGACCTGGAAGGGATAAAACGACCGGATCTGCCGCTCGAGATTGGCCATCCGCCCGTCGATCCCAGGCCCGCGAAAGAGGTAGCTCTCTCCGTTCGCGCGCGCCTGCTCGCGCGCCCACGCGAGCTCGCTGAGCGCCTCGCCGTACTTGTTGACCTCGTCGTTGGGGTACTTGATGAGGCCGTTCTTCTTGAGCTGCCGGATCATCCCCTTGTTGTTGCCGGCCACCGGGGTCACAAAGAGCATCTCCGCCGCGGCCACGTGGACCTCGGGCGTCTCCGGGCTGGCCGCCTGCGCCCGCTCGAGGGCGGCCTTCGCCCCCGCGAGATCTTCCTCTGCGAGGCGATCGGCGACGACCATGCTCTCGAGGATCGCCAGCACCTCGGCGTGGCCCTTCGTCTCCTTCGGGAGCGCCTGGACGACCTGCATCGCCCGCGCGACCTCCTTGTTGCCCGCGATCGCCAGGGCGCGGAGCAGCTTGATCTTGTCGTCGTTGGGCGCGTACTCCATCGCCAGCCGGAAGTTGTCGTCGGCCTCGACGAGCTTGCCCTCGCGCAGGAACCCGACCCCCTGGAGGCGGTAGATGTCGGCGAGGAAGCGCTGGAACTCCGCCTTCCGCGTCGGCGGCAGCGAGCTCTCGTGGGTCGGCCCGAGCATGTGCCGCGCGCGACCGATCGCCACCTCGACCTTCTTCTGGCGGTAGAACTCCTGCGCGACCCGGAGCTGCAGCACATACCAGGGGTCGCCGCCGGCGTTGGGCGGGAAGAAGTTGAGCCAGCGGTCGCAGAGCGCGACATCCCCGCGCGAGGACGCGGCCAGAACCGCCCGCTCGCGCATCGCCCGGAACTCACCCTGGCTGGCGTTGTCGTCGGCGCGGATCAGCGGCACCGCCCGCTCGACCGCCTTCGCGGTCCCCTCGACGTCGCCGAGCTGTTCGCTCACCCGCGCGAGCGCCAGCGCGGTGGTCGCGTCCGGCACCAGCTCGAGCGCCTTCTCGTAGTCCCCGCGGGCCCCGTCCCACTCCTGCTTCGACTCGCGCTTGGCCGCCCGCTCGAGCAGGAGGACCGAGAGGTAGCGCCGACACAGGTCGCAAGACTTCCCCTCACCTTCAAACAGGGCGATCGCCTCGTCATCACGACCCTGCGCCGCGAGCACGCGACCGAGCAGGTCGACCGCCTTCTCGTCGCTCGGCGCGAGCCGCAGCGCCTCGCGGACCAACTTCTCGGCCGCCGCAGGGTCCGACTTCGCCTTCCGCTGCGCCTGCTTGACCTTCAGATCCGCGAGCTCACGCTCGGCCGCCCCCTTGTCCTCCGGATCCGCCGCGATCGAGCGCAAGAAATACTGCTCCGCGCGCGCGTCGTCGTTGGCGTTGACGGCGACTCGCGCCCGCTCGAGCGACGAGGCGCATGCAAAGAGGAGAGGAGCGAGGATAAGGAGGCGGGTGGCGGAACGCATGGCTGGCGATCGCGGACGTGACCGCCGCACTCTACCAGCCCTGGGCCCTGGGGCCGCAATTGCTCGTACAAGCAGGTGTGATTGCTCCAGACCGCGCATCCGCGTTGACACACGCGGGGAGGCTTGCGGCTGGCGCCCCCCCTGCGATAGTTCCCGGCTACGGCCGCCCGGGCCCCCGTACCCATGCGCCGCTTCAAGCTCCTCGCCACCGCGTCAGCCCTCCCGCCTCGGGTGCTCACCAACCACGACCTCGAGTCGCTGGTTGACACCAATGATCAGTGGATCGTCGAACGCACGGGGATCCGCGAGCGCAGGATCGCGGCGGACGAGATCGCCACCTCGGACCTCGCCGCCGAGGCCCTCGCCTCGGCCTGCGCCGACGCGGCCCTCTCGCCGAGCGAGCTCGACGCGCTGATCGTGGCGACCTCGACGCCGGACACCCTCTTCCCCTCGACCGCCTGTTGGGTGCAGCACAAGCTCGCGCTGCAGGGGCCCGCGGCCTTCGACGTAAGCGCCGGCTGCTCCGGGTTCCTCTACGCGCTCGAACTCGGATCCGCGCTCATCAGCGCCGGGACGGCGCGTCACGTCGGTGTCGTCGGCGCCGAGGTCATGAGCCGGGTCATCGACTGGAGCGACCGCAGCACCTGCGTGCTCTTCGGCGACGGTGCCGGCGCCGCGATCCTCACCACGACCGAAGAGGAGCGCGGCCTGGCGGGCGCCGCGTGGGGCGCCGACGGCACCCTCGCCCGCCTCCTCTATCAACCGGCGGGCGGCTCGCGCCAGCCCGCCACCGCCGAGACCGTGGCCGCGCGCGCCCACTCCGTCCACATGGAGGGCAACGCGGTGTTCAAGCACGCCGTCACCGCGATGGCCGAGGGCGCGCTCGCGGCGATGCGACGCGCCGACGTCACGGTCGATGACGTGACCCTCCTGATCCCGCACCAGGCGAACACGCGAATCATGGAAGCGACCCGCACCCGCACAGGGATCCCAGCGTCACGGATGATGTCGATCGTCGCCCGCACGGGAAACATGTCGGCGGCGACAATCCCCGTGGCGCTCGACGAGGCGCTCCGGGCCGGGCGATTGAAGCCAGGCGATTACGCGGTGCTCACCGCATTCGGCACCGGGTTCACTTGGGCCGCCCAGGTCCTCCGGGTCTAGCCCAGGAGAGGCGGCGCCTGCCGAAGCAGGCGCCCACACCGCCGCACATCATCATCTTCGCCTTGCCACCCGCCCGCACAGCCGGCGGCGTGTCAGCCCCGGCG
>CAZMML010000257.1:0-5812 GCA_964567335.1 uncultured Nannocystis sp.
GGGTGGTAGTTGCGGCCGTGGATGATGATGAGGTCCTTGATCCGGCCGCACACGTAGAGCTCGCCGTCCGCCAGGTACCCGAGGTCCCCCGTCGACAGCCACCCGTCGCGCAGCACCGCCGCCGTCTTCTCCGGGTCGTTCCAGTACCCGGACATCACGCTCGGGCCGCGGAGCTCGATCTGCCCGACCCGCCGCTCCGGGAGCTTCTGCCCGTCGGCGTCCACGATCCGCAGCTCGTGCTCGGGGAACGAGCGGCCGCAGCACACCACCTTGACCGCCCCGGCCCCCTCACCCGGACGCGCCTCGCCGCCGGCGAGCGCCTCCGCGTCGACCACGTCGGCCTTCAGATCCTCTTCGACGCCCACGAAGGTGACCGCGAGCGTGTGCTCCGCCATCCCGTAGCACGGCAGGAACGCCGAGCGGCGGAACCCGTAGGGCGCGAAGCGCTCCGCGAAGGCCCGCAGCGTGTCGTACTGGATCGGCTCCGCCCCGCACCCCGCGACCCGCAGGTGCGAGAGGTCGACGCCGGTCAGCTCATGGTCCTTGATCCGCCCGGTGCATAGACCGTAGGCGAAGTTCGGCGCGAAGGTGATCATCGCCTTGCGCTCCGAGAGCTGCCGCAACCAGGTCGCGGGCCGCTTGAGGAAGAGCAGCGGCGAGATGAAGAGCACCCCCCGCGTGTTGTAGTAGACCGGCGTGAACACGAAGCCGATCAGCCCCATGTCGTGGTAGAGGGGCAGCCAGCTGACGCCGCTCGCCTCCTCCGGGATCTTCAGGCCCGCGGCGCCGCCGATCGCCTCGATGTTCGCGATCAGGCTCGCGTGCGTCAGCGTCACGCCCTTGGGACGCGACGTGCTCCCCGACGTGAACTGTAGGAACGCGACGTCGTCCTCCTTCACCTCGACCCCGATCGGCGCCGCGCGCTCGTCGACCTGCTTGATGAGGCTCGACATCACCTCGACCGAGCGGACCGAGGGCACGCTCCCCATCAGCTTGCCGAGGATCGGCCGCACCTTGCTATCCGTGACCAGCAGGCAGCACCCCGCCTGCCTCAGGATGTGGGTCGTGTTCGCCAGGTACGCCTCGAACTGCCCGAGGTTCATCGGCGGGTACACCGGCACCGGGATCGCGCCCGCGTACATCGCCCCGAAGATCGCGTCGACGAACTCCGAGGAGTCCGGGAGGATGAGGCCCACCCGCTCGCCCCTCCGCACCCCCGCCGCCTGCAGCGCCGCCCCGAAGCGCCGCGCCCGCCGGGCCATCTCGGCGTAGGCGATCTGTCGGACCGGCTCCTTCTCCTGGACGAGGTGCGAGTAGCCCGCGTCCGTCCGGTGCGCCACCGCGTCCAGCGCGGCGGTCAAGGTCCTTGCCCTCGTCATCGCGCCCCGCGCTCCTGCGCGATCACCTGCACGACCGCGCGCGCCACGTCGCCCACCGTCTCCACGCTCTGGAAGAGCTCCATCGGCATCGTCACCGCGAAGTGATCCTCGAGGTCCGAGACCATCTCGAAGCTCTGGATCGAGTCGAGCCGGAGGTCTCGGATCAAGTGGGAGTCGCCGGTGATCGGAGACGACGGCTTCTCGACCAGGTTCTCGTCCAGGTACTCGAAGAGCTTGGCCAGGACGCCTTCATAGGAGGGATCGACGGTATGGGGCACAGCGAGACTCGCGTCGGCCGGCTATACTCCAGATCCGGCGCGACGAGCAGGCGTCCGCCTTGTTGGCCGCCTCACAGCCCCTTCTGATAGACCCGGTAGGTGGCGATCGGGTACCCGCCCATGCTGCGGATCGCGCTGTTGACCCGGACGTTGTCCTCGAGCGTCCAGCCGATCTGGCCCTCCGTCCACCCGAGCCGCTGCGCCGCGCGGTGCGTCTCCAGGAAGAGGAGCGAGTCGATCCCCTGTCCGCGGAATCGGGCCTTGATCCCCAGGAGGATCAGCCGCCCACCCTTGACGGTCTTACGCACCTTCATGTCCCACAGGAGCCGCAAGAGGCCGAAGGGGAAGAGCCGACCGTCGAGCTTCTTCAGGACGGGGTTCACGTCGAGCATCGTGATCACGAAGGCCGCGGGCTCGCCGTCGACCTCGGCGATGATCGGCAGGCCCGGCTCGAGCAGCATCTTGATGTCCTTCGCGACGTGCATGAACTCGTCGCGCCCGATCGGCACGAAGCCCCAGTTCCGCTCCCACGCGTCGTTGTAGATCTCGATCGTCCGCTCGATCTCCGCGTCCCACTCCTTGAACGACATCGGCCGCACCTTCACCCGCGCCCGCTTCGCCATCCGCTCGGCCACCCGCACGATCCGCTCCGGCACCGGCTTCTGCGGGTCGAGCCCCCAGTGCAGCAGGTCCTTCGCCTTGACCATCCCCGCGCCGCGCAGCAGCGCGTCGTAGTAGGGCGGGTTGTAGGGCATGTTGATGCCCGGGTCGCGGTCGAACCCCTCCACCAGCGCCCCGGAGATGTAGTTCGTCGACAGCTCGAAGGGCCCGAGCATCCCCGTGCAGCCCTGGCTCTTCAGCCAGCGCCCGGCCGTCCCGACCAGCTCGCCCGCGAGCTCCGGATCGTCGGGACACTCGAACATCCCCAGGTAGCCGGACGGGTCGCCGTGGAACTTGATGTAGTCCTCGTCGCGCACCGCGGCCACGCGCGCGACGTCCTTCCCGTCCCTGCGCGCGAGCCAGAAGGCCGCCTTCACGTGGGTGAAGAAGGGGTTCTTCTTCGGGTTCAGGTAGTCGCGGCGATCCATCAGCAACGGCGGGACCCAGTGGGCGTTCGGGTGGTGCTCCCGGTGGATGTACCAGGGCACGCGGATGAGACGCTCGACTAGCCGGCGATCGCTCAGAGGGACTTCAATCAGCTCAAACGACATCTTCAGGCCTCGCCGGGGCTACCGCCCGCCCGCTACGCCGTCAAGTGCGCGCAATACGCGCCTTCGCGGACCTGTTCGAGGAGACATCCATGGTGCGTCAGGCTACCCTGTCCGCGGAGTCCACCATGCGCACCGTCCTCCTCGGCACCGCCTGCCTCGCGCTCGCCTGCGGCGACGACGGTCGCGAGACCAGCGCGAGCGGCACCACCGGACCGACCACGAGCCCGACCCTCGGCGAGAGCTTCACCGCCGGCTCCGGCTCGAGCGGCCAGGAGCCGACCAGCTCCGGCTCCGGCTCCGCCCAGAGCTCCTCCACCGGCGCCGTCGAGGACACCCTCGCCACCGACGCGACGAGCGCGACGACCTCGACGACCTCGACCTCGACCACCGACACGAGCACCTCGAGCACCACCGCCTTCGACCCTCCTGACTGCGTCAAGAGCCTCAAGGCGACGCTCCGCGACTTCCGCGTCGACCACCCGGACTTCGAAGACTTCACCAACGACGTCGCCTTCACGGGCCTCGTCCTCCCCGACCTCGGTCCGGACAAGAAGCCCGTCCACGCGGCCCCCGGCCCCACGGCGCAGACCTCTGGGCCGCAGAACTTCATGCAGTGGTACAACACCACGCAAGACATCAACATCGCCTTCGAAATCGACATCCCCCTGACGGAGGTCATGCCCGGCCAGTTCACCTTCCAGGACGACGACTTCTTCCCGATCGACGACCAGGGCTGGGGCAACGAGGGCAACCCGCACAATTTCCACTTCACGACCGAGATCCACACCGAATTCAGCTACATGGGCGGCGAGGTCTTCACCTTCATCGGCGACGACGACCTCTGGCTCTTTATCAACAACAAGCTGGCGATCGACCTCGGCGGCACCCACCCGCAGCTCACCTCCCAGGTCGACCTCGACGCCAGCGCCGCGAACCTCGGCATCGTCCCCGGCGGCACCTACACGATGGACATCTTCCACGCCGAGCGGCACACCGACCAGTCGCACTTCCGCATCGACACCAGCATCGAGTGCTTCATGATCCCGGGGTAGCCCGAGGTCAGCCCGGCTCGGCCTTGTACTCGCGCCCGCGTGCCACGTAGGTCCGCCACGAGTGGACGATCCACTCGCGGTCCTTGTCCGTCAGGTCGCGGACCTCGCGGAAGGGGTTGCCCATCACCATCTTGCCCGAGCGCACCACCTTCCCGGGCGGCACCAGCGTGCCCGCCGCGACGAAGGCCCAGGGCTCGATCACCGCGTTGTCGAGGAGGATCGCGCCCATCCCGATCAAGCAGTCGTCCGCGATCGTGCACCCGTGAAGGATCACCTTGTGTCCGACCGTCACGCGCGCGCCGACCGTCGTCCGCGACACGCCCTCGGTCGCGTGGATCACCGTGCCGTCCTGGATCGACGTCTGCGCCCCGATCACGATCGCCCCGTCGTCGCCCCGCAGCACCGCCGCCGGCCACACCGAGGCCTCCGCGCCGATCGAGACCTCGCCGATCAACACCGCCGCGGGGTGAACAAAGGCGCTGGGGTCGATCCGCGGCGCCCTACCTCGAAGGACCTGGAGCACTACGACAGCACCAGGAACGCGACCACGCCGCCGCCCACCAGGAGCAGCACCGCCACAATGATCCAACCGGAGCCGCCCTCGCCCTTGTTCGTCGGCTCAGGCGGCCGCGCCGTGCGGGGGTCCGGCGGGATCGTCCGGTTCCCCGGCGGCGGCCGCTTGACTGCGGGCCGCTCCGGCTCCGGCTTGGTCGCAGGCGCGGCCGTCCCCGTCGTCGGCTTGCCGAGGCCGAGCTGCTCGACCAGCGACCCCTCCTTCGGCAAGGGCTCCACCGGCGTCGGCGACAGCGCGAGCTTGTTCGGCGTCACCGGCACCTTGCCCGGCACCGGCGTGAACACGTCGACATCGAGCGGCTTGCTCGGGTCGATCGTCTTCGGCTCGCTGAGCGGGACCACCGGCTGCGCCCCGGCCTGCGGCTCCTTCTTGTCCTCTTGCCCGAGCGACCGGAAGTGCAGCATCTCCTCGTTGATGAGGTTGATGATCAGGTTGTTGCCGCCCGGCGAGCGCTCCTCGTTCGCCTTCTTCTCCGCGGCGCGACGCTCGGCCTCCTGCTCCTCGCGGATCGGCGCGCAGTAGGTGATGAGGTCGCGCGCCGAGACCTTCATCCGGTGCTGGAAGAGGAACCCGATCAGCGCGTCCGCGAAGTCGTCCGCGGTCTGGAAGCGCTGCGAGATGTCCTTGTGCAGCGCCTTCATGAGGATCGCCTCGAGGTCCTCCGGCACCTGCGGGTTGTACGAGCGGATCGAGGGCACCTCGGCCGCGCGGACCAGCGCGATCGTCTGGTAGTCGTTCTTGCCGCGGAAGAGCCGGCGCCCGGTCAGCATCTCGAAGGCCAGGATCCCCGCCGCGAAGAGGTCGGCCCGGGCGTCGATCTCCTCCGCGCGCGCCGCCTCGGGCGACAGGTAGCTGTACTTGCCCTTCACCACCCCGGGGTCGGTGCTCTCGAGCTGCGTCGTCGCCTTGGCGAGGCCGAAGTCCGTCAGCTTCACCTCGCCGTTCCACGAGATCAGGATGTTCGGCGGCGAGATGTCGCGGTGGATGATCCCCAGCGGCCGCCCCGTCTCCGAGTCGGGCAGGCGGTGCGCGTACGACAGCCCCTTGAGCACCTCGTTGATGATGAACACCGTCAGCGACACCGGCATCGGCTCGCCGCGCTTCCCGGCGTACTCGATCAGCGTCTTGAGGTTGGTGCCATGGATGAAATCCATGACGATGAAGTAGGTGCTCTCGCTCTCGCCGATGTCGAAGACCGAGACGATGTTCGCGTGGGCGAGCCGCAGGCTCAGCCGCGCCTCGTCGAGGAACATCCGCACGAAGCGCTGGTCCTTGATGAGGCCCGGCAGGATCCGCTTGATCGCGACCTTCTTCTTGA
>CAZMML010000258.1:0-5805 GCA_964567335.1 uncultured Nannocystis sp.
CCGCCGCCGACCTCCCGCTCGCTGAGCTGGCCGATCGGACATGGTCCGCCCCGGCCCACCTCGCCGCCCAGCTCGCCTGGATCGCCGACCCCGGCGTCGTCCTCCGCCCCTTGATCGGCGGCGCCCCCCCCGACCCGACGCTCCCCCTCGCCCTCGCCGCCGCCGTCCTGCTCCTCGCCCTCGTCCGCTGGTGGCGCGCCCGCGCCACCGACGGCGAGTGCCTCTTCGCCGCCGCCGCCCTCGGCAACGCCCTCTGCGGCGCCTGGCTCTACGGACATCCGCAGCAGTTCCAGCTCGGCATGGCCCTGGAGCCGCTCTTCGCCCTCGCCCTCGCCGGCCAGCTCGCCAGCCTCCCGCGCCCCGCCCTCGCGCGCGGCGCCCTCGCCCTCGTCCTCGCCCTGCGCGCCTGGCAGTGCGGCGCCGTCCTCGTCGGCCAGCGCGCCACCGCCAACCCGATGCTCAGCGGCGCCGCCCAGCGCGCCCTCGCCGCCGACCTCGGGCGCCTCGCCCCGGGCCCGGGCGCCCTCGTCACCACCACCTACAACCACGTCGGCGTCCTCGAGACCTGGTCCTCCGGACAGATCACGCCGATCCACGCCTACGCCCCGCTCCGCACCGGCGGCGACCTCGTCGCCGCGTGGCGCGCGATCCTCCGCGCGCACCCCGTCCGCCTCGTCGTCCTCACGACCGGCCGCAACCCCTTCGAGGGCCCCTTCACCGACAACGCCGCCGTCGCGGCCGCCCTCCGCCAGGCCGCCGCCCAGCAGGGCCTCCGCCTCGGCCCGCGCACCGACTACGCCTGCGAGTCCGGCGACCCCTGCCTCGCCCTCCAGCGCCTCGAGTCCGCCGCCCCCTGAACCCGGAGCCCGCGGCGACACGCGGACCTGCGAGCCCGCGTTCGCCACACGGAGACTCCCCCTTCAAGGCGGCGTCCTGGGCATCGAGAGCCGCGCGGCTGTCGCGAGAACCCGCGTGACGAGGTCCCTCTCCCCGCTCATGAGCGCCTGCTCGACGCGCCTGTCGGCGTGCGGCGGGCTTCCTCATCGTCGCTATCGCGCGTCCAAGCCTGCGGCCACCTCGGCGCTCGCTGTCGACGGCCCCGACACGTGCCCCGTGCTACGCTGCGCGGAGGTCGGGCCCATGAACCAGCGCAGCAGAGCGCCGCCGGAGCGGCTTCTTGAGCGCTCCCGCGGGGTCCCTCGCTGCGCACTCTTCGCCGCGCTCCTCGCCTGCACCCCGTGGTCCGGCGAGGCGCGTCGCTGGGCCCCGCAGCAGCCCGCGATGGACGCCGAAATCGCGACGCAGGCGCAGCCGCTGTGGACAGCCGACGGCGGCTACGACATCCGCGCGCTCTGGCAGCGCGTCCGGGCGGCCCGCGTGGTCGGCCTCGGCAGCGCGAGCCGGGAGGCTGGCGACCTCCTCGCCCTCACGGCGCTGGTGGTCGAGCAGGCCGCGGCCGAGCCGAAGCCGCTTGTGATCGCGCTCGACCAGCCCTTCGACGCCGGCCTCGCCCTCGACGCCTGGCTCCGCGGGTCGTGGTACCCCCCGGACCCAAACATGCACGCGCGGGATCTCGAGACAGGCCTGGAGCACCGTGTCGTGCTCCGACGGCTCCGCGAGCGCAACGCGAGCGCACCCGAGGAGCATCACGCCCGCGTGGTCGGCCTCGGCCCCTGCGTCAAGCCGACCTGCTGGGGCTGGCTCGTGGCCTACTTCGACGCGGTCGACCCGGACTTCGCGGGCGAGGTGCGCCGCCTCGCCCGGGCGATCGCCGCGTCGACCGACCGCGACGAGGCGATCCTCATGCTCCGCGACGTCAGCAGGCGCCTGCTCGCGCGGCGCGACGACTGCGTCGCCCTCCGCGGCCAGGAGGCTCACGAGGAGGCCCTGCAGCTCGTCCGCGCGATCGGCCGCGGGCTCGACCCCGACATCGCCCCCGAGCGCGCCATGGCCGAGACCGTCGCGTGGGCGGCGCTTCGCTCGCCGGACGCGCGGATCTTCGTGCTCGGGCGCAACACCCGGATCGATCGCCGCACCACCGAAGACGCGACCAGCCTCGGGTACCGCCTCGCACAGCGCTTCGAGGCCGCCTACGTCGCGGTCCACATGACCTTCGACCGCGGCCTCACCCGCCGCCCGACCCGCTGGCGCGGGCCCGTCCGCGGCTACACCGGCTGGGCGCCCGCGGGCACGATGGAGGCCACGCTGCGCGGCCGCGAGGTCGCCTACATCCTCGACGTCCCCGCCGCCGCCGCACGCGGCGGCCCCTTGGCGGCCTACCTCCGCGGCGAGCGCTGGGGCCGCGCCTACCCGGATGTCTGGAAGGTCAGGCTCGACGACAGGCCCGCCGCGTGGGCGCCCACAACCCCCGCGCAGGCCTTCGACGTGCTCGTGTACGTCCCGACCACCTACATCCTCAAGTGAGCCGCGCGGCTCAGGCGATCGCCTGCGGATCCGCCAGCACGAAGGGATCGACGCGCGCCTCGAAGGTCGCGCCGTTCGGGCGGAACATCGTGTAGCTGCCGTGCATCGCCCCGTGGGGCGTCTCGAGCACGCAGCCCGACGTGTACTCGAAGGACTCGCCGGGGTTGAGGAAGGGCTGCGATCCGACCACGCCCTCGCCCTCCACCTCGCGCACCCCGCCGTGCGCGTCGGTGATGAACCAGTGGCGCCGACGGAGTTGAGCCGGGACGTCACCGCGGTTGGAGATCCGGATCGTGTAAGCGAAGACGAAGCGCGCGCCGTCTGGCAGCGCGCGGCCGCCGACGAAGCGCGTCCTCACCTCGACGCAGATCCCCTGGGTCTCGCTGCTCGGCACCTACCCGTCCCTTAGCCGAGCAGAAGGGGCGCTTGCAAGTGGCATTCGAGCCCCTGCCGCATCGGCGCGCCGAGCGAGCCGTCGGGCTCGTACCCACGGGCCGCATAGTACCCAGCGCGCATCGCCGCGAGATCCTCCCGTGACAGCCGCGCTCCGTCCGGGAGCGGCTCCTCGACGAAACGGGCGGGGAGCTGGTCCTCCTCGGCCTCCCAGCCCTCACGCAGATTAAACGCGTGACGCAACGCCGCGATCGTCCGCACGGCGCGGCGCAGATCCTCCTCGGACAGGACCAGGCCGGTCACGATCTCCAGCGCCTGGGCCGCCTCACGCCACGGCTCGCGGAGCGCGCCGCGGAGGAACTTGCAGAGGATCAGCGAGTCCAGGAGCGCCGCGTCGTCCTCGGCCGCGATCACGCGCGCGGGGGCGCGCTCCGCGTCGGCGCGGTATCGATCGACGCCGGGGCTGAGGTCGACCTGGTACGCCCCGCTGCGGTTGTGGTCGGCCCCGCGGCTGGCGACGCAGAGCCCGAGCGCGAAGGTCTGCATCGCGCGTGGGTCGTAGCCCGGGAGCTCGAGCCCCTTCACGTGGCAGGCGAAGCGCTCGCTCCCGCCGCCGATCGCGGCCGCCGCCCGGCGTGTCCCTTCGGCCAGGAGATCGCCGGCCCCCTCGCGGCGGGCGATCGCCGCCAGCCAGGGCGTCACGTCGTCACCGAAGCGGATCGGCCACTTGACCAGCCCTCGCTCCGCGCACTCCATCGCGAAGGCCAGCGTCCCGCCCGCCGAGATCGTGTCGAGCCCGAGTCGGTCGCAGAGCGCCGCCGCCGCCAGCAGTCGCCCGGGGTCGTCGTTGTCGATCAGCGGCCCCAGCGCGAACTGCGACTCGTACTCGATCCGGGTCCCGCCGTAGCGGTGGTCGCAGCCGATCGTGCAGCCCGCGCAGCCCTCGCGCTCGCGCGGCGCCGCCGCGGCAAGTCCCTCGGGCGTGAGCCCCGGCGCCGCCGGCGCCACCGTCTGGAAGTTGCGCCGCGGCAGCACCCGCAGCCGGCCCAGCGTCTCGAGGTTGGCGGTCGTACCGATCAGGCGGTACTTCGCCGTCCCCGCGCCGCAGCTGCGCGCCGCGAGGTCCCGCGCCAGCGCCGCCGCCGCCCCGGAATCGGCCACCCCGGCCTGCGCCGCCCCGCGGACGCTGATCGCCTTCACGCGCTTCGCCCCGAGCAACGCCCCCGCCCCGCCTCGCCCCACGTGCCGCCCATCGTTGGAGATCGTCGCGTAACGCACGCGCGCCTCGCCCGCCGGGCCGATCGCCGAGACGTGGCGGAAGAGACCGGCGGCCTCGCCGATCTCCGCGATCTCCGGCGCCGATCGCCCGGCCCACTCCGGGCAGGGCTGGACCCGGCACGCCGCGGGATCTTCGTCGAGGTGGAGCCAGCTCAGGCGGTCGAGCGCGCCGCGGATCACCACCGCGTCGACCCCGAGCCGCTTCAGCGCGAGGGCGAAGCGCGAGCTGCTGAGCCCCTCGCTGATCCGGCCGGTCAGCGGCCCCTTGCAGACCACCGAGAACTTCGCCGTCGTCGTCAGGGGCGTCCCGAGCAGCGGGCTCCCGACGTAGATCAGCGGCGCCTCCGGCGCCAGCGGGTCGACCCCGGCCGGCGCGAAGGTCCACAGCAAGTACGTCCCGAGCCCCGCGCCGCCGAGGAAGGTCCGGTACACCGCCTCCGGCAGCGCCGCCCGGCACGTCTCGACCCGGTCGCCTCGGAGCTCGACGAGCATCACCTGACCAAAGTTCCCGGGCACGCCCTCGTTGTAGCGCGCCCCAGGCTCCGCGCCGCTCGCCGCCAGATGAGGCCGGGCACGCGGGCTCACCTCGCCCGCCCGCCCACGCCGCTCGCACCTGTGGCATGGGTCGCCCATGTCGCGCCCGCTCGCCCTCCTCGCCGCCCTCGCCGCCTGCGGCGGCGCCCCCTCAACCTCGACCCAAGGCTCGTCGGACGGGAGCTCTGGCGCCGCGACCGCCGCCTCCTCCTCTTCACAAGGGACCGAGGGCACCAGCGGCTCCGACGCCTCGACCGTCGCCCCGACCACCGGCCCGGGCGACCCGACCGCCTGCTGGACCGACCTCGCGCCCTTCGCCCAGGAGCCGCTCTACCAGGGCTTCGCCGACGGCAGCGAGGGCGTCTCCTTCGGCCCCAAGGGCCTGCTCCATGTCACCAGCGGCGCCCATGTGTGGACGATCGACGCCGATGGGGTCGCCACCATGTTCGCCGACGTCCCCGCCGCGGTCGGGCTCGCCGATCTCGCCGACGGCAGCTTCATCGTCGCCGCCTTCGGCAAGGCCCAGGAGCCCGACGGCGCGGTCTACCGCGTCACTGCGGAGGGTCAGGCGAGCGTCCTCGCCGCCGGCATCGACGACCCCAACTTCATCACCATCGCGCCGGACGGCAGCGCCCTCGTCTCCGACGACTTCGACACCCGCGTCTTCCGCGTCACGCCCGAGGGCCAGGTCAGCGTCGTCCTCAACGTCGAGTCGCCGAACGGCATGGCTTACGGGCCAGACGGCGCGTCCTTCTACGTCGCCTCCACCTTCACCGCCGACGGTCAGCTCACCCGCTTCGACGTCGACGACGCCGGCCTCCCGATCGAGGCCACCGCCCGCGAGATCCTCCACCTCGGCACCGGCACCACCCCGGACGGGATCGCCGTGGCCGAGGACGGCTTCGTCTACGTCGCCGCCAACCTCGGCGGCGCGATCTGGCGCGTCGACGGCGCCGCCGAGACCCTCCAACCTGGCGAGCTCGTCGCCGAGCTCCCCTACCCCGCCAGCCTCGCCTTCGGCCGCGGCCCCGGCTTCGACCCCTGCTCGCTCTACGTCACCCAGCTCCTCGCCGACGGGGTGATCCGCGTGGCGATCGGCGCCCACGGCGCCCCCCTCTATCACTAGCGCCGCCGCCGCTACATATCGATCCGCGAGCACGCGGGGCCCGAAGAACC
>CAZMML010000259.1:0-5792 GCA_964567335.1 uncultured Nannocystis sp.
GAGGGCTGAGCGTCACGCCAGCGCCGGCGCGTCGCGCGGGAGGTGCGGCCGACCGTCGGGCCCCGCCGCGCAGCGCTGACGGGCCGCGTCGAGCCACGCGACGGCGGACGCGACGGCCGCCGGCAGCGAGCGCCCCGCCGCGAGGCCGCAGGCGATCGCCGTCGCCAGCGCGCAGCCGGTCCCCCGGGGAGAAGGACCCGGGAGGCGAGCTCGCGCAAACTCATGGACATGTCCTGAGAGACATAGATAATCACGGACCCATGATGGATCCTCTCCGTGACCATCCTTGAGCAGCACCGACGCGCGACCCATCCGACGGGCGAGGGTGGAGAGGCTCGCCCGCGGGTCACCGGTCAACGCGCGCGCCTCGTCGAGGTTCGGCGTGATCAACCACGACGCGTCGGCGAGCGCCGCGATCGCGGCGGTCAACGCCTCCGCCGCGCCGCTGAGCCGGCCGCCGTCGCTGGCGACGAGCACCGGGTCGAGCACGACCGGGGCCCCTCGGGCCGCGACCTCGCGGAGCACCACATCGACGAGCGGCGCCGGGAGCAGGCCGATCTTGACGGCGCGCGGCGGCGGCATCGTCTGCAGCTCCGCGGCCACCGCGTCCGCGGCCCGCGTCTCGACCCGCGCGACCCGACCGAAGCCCTGACGCGTCCAGGCCGTCACCAGCCGGGCGATCGGGAGGGTCGGGGCGCAGGCGCGGGCGGTCCAAGCGTCGCGCAGGAGTCCGGCGCCGCCGCTCGGATCGAGGCCCGCGAGGAGCCACAGGGCGGTGGCGCGGCGACCGGGCTCGAGTATAGTGTCACGCATGGCGACTTTCACCGGGACCGTGCGCTATAGCGACCTCGAGGGCGGCTTCTACGAGCTCGTGACCGACAAGGGCGAGACCTACCGCCTCAGCAAGTGCACCGCCAAGGCGGGCGCGCGGGTGAAGGTCGAGGGCAAGGTCGAGTCGGGCGGCTTCGGCATTCACATGTCGGGACCGAGCATCAACGTCAAGCACCTCGAGGTCCTCACGTCGAAGGCTTGAGCCAGGGGTCGCAAGACAAAGGCCCTGTCGCCAGCGGCGACAGGGCCTTCGTTCATCGGTGCGAGGAAAGGGACTCGAACCCCCACGTCCTAAGGACACACGGACCTGAACCGTGCGCGTCTACCAATTTCGCCATCCTCGCGGCGGGGGAGGAAGCTAGGACGCTTTCGTCCTCAAGTCAAGCCCCGGCGGATCGCGCAAACTGCGCGTTCGTTCAAGTCTCGGTTCCCTCTTCGTCCTCTTCCTGCAGCACCCCGTCGTCGGGCCACACTTCATCCTCGTCGAGGACTTCGATGACGATCCTCGACGTGGGGTGCTCGCGCGTCCCCGAGCTCGTGGAGGGAGGAGGGGGCGGCGAGGCCACAGGCTCCGCTTCCACTTCCTCTCCCTGCTCCTCCTCGACCCAGGCGTCCGTGTCGATGGCGAAGATCTCCTCGTCGTCATCCTCATCGGGGACCACCACCACCCGGTGATCGGGCGGGGGTAGATCGTCCTCTTCGAGCTCGAACTCGGTGTCCGAGGGCAGGGCGAAGGCCGGCCCCGACGCGGACGAGTCGGGCCCGATGGTCAGCTCGTGGGTGATCTCAGGCGTCGAGGCCGCGAGCCGCGCGACGAGGTTCTCCGGCTCGACCTCGTCGTCGAAGTTGATCCCCGCGAGCGGGTCGGCCTCGTCCGGCTGGCGCCGGATCGGCGGCCCGAGGTCCTCGTCGTCGACGGAGACGTCGAACACCTCCGGGTCGCTCGTGGCGATCGGACCGACGGAGAGGCGGGCCACGCGGGTCCGCTCGCTGTCGAGGAGCCGCCCCATCTCCGCCGTCTTGGCCTGCGCCTGGACCAGGAGGTTGCGGGTCACCTCGAGCTCGTCGACGAGATCGTCGTACTGCTCCTTCTGCTTCTCGAGCTGCGCGAGCCCGGCAGCCAGACGCGCGGCGGAGCGGTCGGTCGCGTCGTTCATCTCCCAGATCCGCTGCTCCGCGGTGTCGAGCTGGAAGAGCATGTACTCCATCTCCTCGGCGCGGATCGCCCCCTCGAGACGCGACCGACGCAGGCGGAGGCGCTCCGCCTCGATGTTCCGCTGGTGCTCCGCCTCGCTGCGAGCGAGCGCCTGGGCGTGCTCGGCCGCCTGTTCGGCCATGGCCGCGCGGAGCTGGAGCGCCTCGCCGCGAGCGGCCTCCGAGACCGGTCCGCGCTCGCTGCTTTCGAAGCGGGTCGCCGCGAGCGCGACGATCTGCTGGAGCTGCTCGATCGCCTGGTGCTTGGCCTCGAGCTCGCGCCGCAGCCGGAAGAGCTCGACCTCCGCGCCCTGCTTCGCGCCCGCCAGCGCGTCGAGGTCCTGCCGCTGCCGGCGGAGTCGACCGCGGAGGTGCTCCTGGTCCGCGACGGCCTCCTCGAGGCGGCGCTGGAGCACCGCTGCCTCCTCCTCCTGGTCGAGGGTCTTGCGCTGCTGCTCCCGCAGGCGCTCCTGCAGCGTCGGGACCGTCTCTTCGAGGCGCTGGACGTGGACCTGCAGGACCGCGAGCTCGCCGCGGAGCTCGGCGGCCATGCTCGCGTGGTCCTCGACGGAGCGGCGGAGCTCTCGGACCGTGCGGGTCGCCTCGGCGAGCTCGCGATCGCGGCGACGGATCACCTCGGCGCTGGTGCGGTCGCGAGGCCGCGGCTGCTCGCGCCCGTCGCCGGGATCCGCGCCGGCCTGAGCGCCCTGGAGCTCGGCGTGGGCGAGCTCGAGCTTGCGGAGCTCGTGCCCGAGGCGCTCGAGCTCCTGCACGCGCTCCTGCTCGATCGCGCGGCTGCGCTCGACCTGCTCGCGCATGCGATCGACGTCCGTGACGAGGCGGACGTTCTCGAGGTGCTCGCGCCGGAGCTCTTCCTCCTGCTGCAGGACCCGGGTCTCGAGCGCCTGGAGCTCGGCGGTCCGACGGGCCAGCTCCTCGCGCAGGCGGTTGCGGTCGAGGGCCGCGTCTGTGGTCACCCGCCCGGACTCCGGCGCCACCAGCGGCGCGACCTCGTCGACGAGCTCGTGGGTCTCGAACGCCCGCGTCGGCCCCGACATCTGCGCGACCCGCATCAGGGACGCGAGCGAGTGCATCCGGCTGTCTTCGGGGGCGTGCTCGAGCGACTCGATGCGCAGCCGCGCGGCGTGGAGCTCGGTCTCCGTGCGGGCCTTCTCCTCCCGCGAGCGCTCGAGATCCCCCGCGAACTTGAGCGCCTTCGCTAGCAGGCCCTCGCGCTCGCGCTCGAGGGCCGCCACGCGCTCGCGGAGGACAGCCTCGTTGCCGGGGAGCGGCGGCGTGGTGACCTGCGGGGCCGCCGTCGGAGGCGCGGGAGACGTGGGCGCCTCGGCGAAGAGGTCGTCGATGTCCGGGACGACGGTCGACGGGAGAGAGATCCCGGCCGGGACGAGGCTCGCGGGGACCGGAGGACCCTCAGGCGCGCTCGTCGGCACGACGACGCACTCTGGGGCGTCGAGCGGGTCCTGCGACGCGACGAGCAGGTAGCCTTGCGCGGGCACGGGGTCACGCAGCAGACCTTCTCGCAGGTCCGACGCGGGCGGAGGATCCGGGGGTTCGACGAAGAGCGGGGCGAGGCTGACCCCGCGCCACTCGAGCTGGGCGAACACGTGGACGTGCTCGAAGCGCTGACGCAGCTCGTCCTCGGTCCGCCAGAGCATCGCGTCGTTGGCTGGCGCCCACACGGCGAAGACTCCGCGGCGACGGAGGACGCGGCGCGCCTCGTCGACCAGGGCCCTCCGGGGGCCCTCTTCGAGCCCCGTGAAGCCCTCCAAGAAGGTCACGGCGTCGACGCTGCCGTCGCGCAGAGGGAGTCGCTCCAGGGCGATCGGACCCGGGACGATCTCGAGTCCCGGCTCGGCGCTCAGGCTCCCTCCGACGACGAGCACTCGTGCCGCGCCCGCAGCCATCAGGCGGCGCGGCCCGCTGGCGTCTTGCGGCATGACCACGGCGACGAGCTTTTGGAGCAGCCGGCGCTCCAAAGCTACATATGCGGGCAGGTGGTACACTGCGGCGGCGATTTGACCCCGGCATCATACTGCAAGGCGTGTCGCCTGCCTGACCTGCCAAGCAGGTCAAAGCCGCGCGCATCTGCGATGGCTCGCGCCCGCCCTCCTGCGATCACGCTGGACACCCGTCCGTAGGCGGCGGGACGCATCGCCCGTGGCGAGAACCAGCGGTTGATCTGCGGATTTTCCTGCCCTACGATGCGAAGTCGTCGATGGCGGCCAAGCTCATCCTCATCGGGGGGGACCACCCGGTTGAGCACAACCTCACGTCCTTCAACACCCTTGGACGCCATCCTGACAATTCGATCCAGGTCCTGGATCGCATCGTCTCGAAGGAGCACAGCCGCATCACGCTCGGCCCCGACGGACGCTACGTCGTCCGCGACGTGGGCAGCCTCAACGGCACCTTTGTCAACGGCGAGCGGGTGACGGAGCGGGTCCTCAAGTCTGGCGACCAGATCTCGCTCGGCAACACCACCTACCGCTTCATGGAGGACCCGCCACGCGGCGGGGGCAAGGTGAACAACCGCGTCACGATGACGCCGGACCAGGTCCAGAGCCAGGTCCAGAGCTCCGTCTCCGCGAGCTCGCGCTTCCTGCCCGCGGCCGAGATCAAGGACATCACGTCGCTCCGCGCCGACTACGAGAAGCTGCGGATCGCCCACGAGCTGTCCCAACGCCTCTCCATCGACGCCCATCTCGATACGCTGCTGCAGAAGATCGTCGACGAGACCTTCCAGCTGATCCGCGCCGACCGTGCGGTGATCCTCCTCGTCGACCCCGAGACCAACGACTTCGTGCCGCGCTACGTGCGCCAGAAGCGGGACGAGGAGATCAAGCTCTCCCGCAGCATCCTCGACGCGGTCCGGCTGCAGAAGAGGGCCGTGCTCTCGAGCGACGCGATGGTCGACGAGCGCTTCAAGGCCGCCAAGAGCATCATCATGCAGGGGATCCGCTCGACGATGTGCGTGCCCCTGCTCTACAACGATCGGCTGCTCGGGGCGATGCACATGGACTCCATGCTCGCCACCGGGGCCTTCACGGACCGCGACCTGCAGCTCTTCTCCGGCATCGCCACGCAGGCCGCCGTGGCGATCGAGAACAACCTCCTGGCGCAGAAGATCGAGCAGGAGGCGTCCAAGCGCGCGCAGTTCCAGCGCCTCCTGTCGCCCAACCTCGTCGATCAGATCGTCTCGGGCCAGCTCACTCTCAACCAGGGCGGCTCGCGACGCGACGTGACGATGCTCTTCGCCGACATCCGCGGCTTCACCGGCATGAGCGAGCGCCACCCGCCCGAGGAGATGGTCGCCACCCTCAACGAGTACTTCGAAGTCATGGTCGACGTGCTCTTCCGGCACGGCGGCACCCTCGACAAGTACGTCGGCGACGAGATCATCGGCCTCTTCGGCGCCCCGGTGGAGCTCGCCGACGCCCCGCTGCGGAGCGCCCGCTGCGCGCTCGACATGATGCGCGCGCTCGAGGAGTTCAACCGCCTCCGCGCCGACCAGGGTCGAGAGCGGATCAACATCGGCATCGGCATCAACACCGGGCCCGTGATCGCAGGCGCGATCGGCTCGTCGAGGACCCTCCAGTACACGGTCATCGGCGACGCGGTGAACATCGCCGCCCGACTGTGCAGCATGGCGAAGGCGGGGGAGATCATCATCTCGGAGCTGACCCTCCAGCTCTCGGGACCGCACGTCATCGTGGAGCCGCGCCAGACCGTGAAGGTCCGCGGGCGCA
>CAZMML010000260.1:0-5765 GCA_964567335.1 uncultured Nannocystis sp.
GCGGGCGTGGTCGACGCTGACGCAGAAGCCGAGCGCGCGCATGGTCCGGGGATCGTCGACGCGCGCGAGCACCTGCGCGAGCACCTGGCGGGCCCAGACCTCGTTGGCGGTGACGAGGTTCGAGAGGCCGGCGACGTCGTAGCCGCGGCCGCGGCGCCACGGGATCTCGCGCAGGTCGAGGCCGTCGTGGACGCCGTAGTAGACGAAGGGGACGAGGCGGCGCTGGTCGATCGCGTCCCACAGCCGCAGCTCGGCGGCGATCCGGCCGTCGAACCAGCCGAGCAGCGGCATGCCGTCGCTGCGCTCCGGGGTGGCGGTGAGGCCGAGCAGCTGCACGGGCTCGACGTGCTCGAGGAGCGCGCGGTACGAGGGGGCGGCGGCGTGGTGGAACTCGTCGACGATCACGACGTCGAAGCGGCGCGGGTCGAGGTCGGCGAGGCCGGCGGCGCTGAGGCTCTGGATCGAGGCGAAGACGTGCTCGAAGCGGCGCGGCCGCTGACCGCCGACCCAGCGCTCGCCGAAGGCGGGATCGCGCAGGGCGTGGCGGAAGGTCGCGAGGCTCTGGTCGAGGAGCTCCTCGCGGTGGGCGACGAAGAGGAGGCGGGCGCGCGGTAAGGTCTGGCGCAGGCGGGCGTAGTCGACGGCGGCCATCACGGTCTTGCCGGTGCCGGTCGCGGCGACGAGGAGGTTGCGGCGGCGGCCCTGCGCGCGGGCCACGGCGATCTGCTCGAGCAGGCGCTCCTGGAAGGGCTCGAGGCGCAGCTCGATCGGGCTGAGGAGGAGGACGGGTCCAGGGCCGGCGGCGCGCTCGCGCTCGGCGGCGAAGTGTGCGGGGTCGTAGGGGATGAAGTCGCCGCTGTTCCAGTAGGTGTCGAAGACGGCGGCGACGCGGTCGATGACGTCGGGGTTGCGCGCGCCCGAGGCGCGGAGGTTCCACTCGAGGCCGGTGACCTGGGCGGCGTGGGTCAGGTTCGAAGAGCCGATGTACGCGGTCGAGAACCCCGAGCGGCGGTGAAAGAGCCACGCCTTCGCGTGCAGGCGCGTCGCGCCGGTGTCGTAGGAGACGCGGATATCGGCCCCGAGCGCGCGCAGCAGGTCGAGGGCGCGCGCCTCGGTCGAGCCGGTGTAGGTGGTCGTCAGGACGCGGAGCGTGCGGCCGGCCTCGCAGTGCCGACGTAGGATCGGGGCCAGCGGAGCGACGCCGCTGCGCCGGATGAACGCCATCAAGAGGTCGATCGCGTCGGCGGAGTGGACCTCGCTTGCGAGGGCGCTGCCGACCCGGGGCTCGTCGCGGGCGTTGGTCAGCAGGGTGGTGTCGAGGAGCGGGATCTCGAGCCCCGGGAGGACGTCGGGGCTGCCGTCCGGGCGGCGGCCGAGGATCGCCCGCAGGACGCGGCCGGGCTCGCTCGGGGCGTCGGGCGCGAGGTCCGCCTCGACCGCGGCGCTGAGCTGCGCGACGAGCTGGCGGGCGAGGGTGGTGCCGCGAGCGACGCGCTGATCGTCGGGGAGCGACTCGAGGGCGCGGACGATCAGACGCCCGAGGTGGAGCGCGATCCGATCCGGCGCCTCTGCGGCGTGAAGCTCGTCCGTCCGGGCGCTCAGGCGGCGTCGCTCGAGGCTCTGGAGCTCCTCCGTCAGCCCGTCGGTGAGCAGCGCCTCGTAGAGGCCCGGGGCTCGCTCGCCGGGCTCTCTGCGCCGCGTCACGGGCGCCGCCTCTTCGCTTCCGACACGCGCGGGAGCTTCGCGTCGGGGTGGGGCCACGTCAACACTCCGGCGATCGGGCTGGGCTCGAGGCGGAGGACCGTGACCGCGAGGCTTCGGCGCCGGAGGTGTGCAAGGCCCCGGACCTCTCCTCGGGTGGGGGTGTGCGGGGGCCGGCGCCAGGACGGCTGAGGGGTGAGGGTGACTCGCGGGTCTGCTGTGGTCTCGAAAAGCGGATGTCCGGCAGGGGCGGGAGCGCGCGCGCGAGCTCGAGGAAGGCTTCGTCGCGGGGGCGCCTGTTTCGGTAGCATGAGGCCATGATGGCTTCGCCTCGTCTCGCCGGACTCGCCCCAATCTCGTTCGCTCTCCTGCTCGCCGCGTGCGGCGATGACGCGGTCGGTAGCGGCAGCGAGAGCACCACCGACACCACGGGCGACACCACGGCCGACGCGACCACGGGCGACACGAGCGGCGACGCGAGCAGCGGCGAGCTCCCGACGACGAGCGACGCTTCCTCGGGGAGCAGCACGGGCGAAGGACCGCCCTCGCCCTGGGACGGGGAGCCCCTGCCCGACGGGCCGCTCGGCGAGTGGGAGTGGATCGACTTCCCGGACGCGCGCTGTCGCGACGGCAGCACGACCGGGATCGGGCTTCGTCGCGGCCAGGGCGCCGGGCTGATGATCTATTTCCAGGGCGGCGGCGCGTGCTTCAACGGGTTGACCTGCGGGATCAACCCCAGCAGCTTCGGCGCGGGCGACTTCGCCGGCATCGCCGGGGGCGGCTCGGCCGGGATCTTCGACCCGGACCCGAGCAAGAACCCGGTCGGCGACTGGAGCATGGTGTTTGTCCCCTACTGCACGGGCGACGTCCACTCCGGCGACAACACCGACGTCACGGTGCCCGGCGTCGGCGGGACGCACCAGTTCGTCGGCTACGCCAACGTCGGGGCGTACCTCGAGCGGCTCGTGCCGACCTTCTCCGGGGTGTCGCACGTGCTCGTCACGGGCGAGAGCGCGGGGGGCTTCGGCGCCGCCTTCAACTACGACCGGATCGCGGACGCCTTCCGCGACGCCGCCGCGGTCACCCTGCTCGACGACTCGGGCCCGCCGCTCGCCGATGACGTGCTGAAGCCCTGCCTGCAGCAGATCTGGCGCGACCTCTGGGGCATGAACAAGAACATCCCCGCCGACTGCAGCGCGTGCTTCCAGCCCGACGGCGGCGGGATCGTCGAGTACGGCCGCTACCTCGGGGAGAAGCACGCGGACCAGCACCTCGCCCTGATCTCGTCCACCGCGGACAACGTGATCCGGCTCTTCTTCGGCTTCGGCGCCAACGACTGCAACGCGCTCCTCCCGGACACCCCCGCCGACGTGTTCGAGGCCGGCCTGATCGAGGCGCGCGACCAGTACTTCAACGAGCCCGCCGGCGTGTGGGGCTCGTACTTCATCGACGGCACCGACCAGCACACCTGGCTGAGCAGCAGCTATTACACCGCGAACGTCGAAGGCGTCGTGCTCGTCGACTGGGTCCGCGACCTGCTCGACGGTAAGGTCGCCCACGTCGGGCCCTGAGCGGAGCCGGCGCGTCCCGCCGACGCCCAGCCCCGCGAGCGACGGTGGCCGGGTTCGCAGGGCGTGAGCCCGCGTCAGCACTCCGGCGGGGAGGCAGACTCGGGGCTGGGCTCGGGGGCGGGCCTGGGCGGGGGGAAGGCGGGGCCGAGGGCGAGGAGGCCGACGAGGTCGTCGCCGCGGCGGGCGAGGAGGCGCTCGCGGGTGATCAGGTGGTCGGGCAAGGGCTCGCCGAGGAGGGCCGCGACGACCTCGCGCGGGCGGGCGCCGGGGCCGTCGGAGGAGAGGCGGGCGCGGAAGCGGAGGAGGCCGGCGTCCACGTCGAGGCTGGCGCCGAGGAGGGCGGCGCCGACGTCGATCGCGGCGGGTTCGGCCTTGGGGCCCATGCGGCCGCGGCCGGGGCGGAGGGCGTGGAGAGGACCGCCGAGGCGCTCCGCGAGCTGGTCGCGCAGCGCCTCGGCGCGCGCGGGGCCGACGGCGGCGGCGTAGTCGGCGGCGACGATCAGCTCGCCGAGGCGGCGCTCGCCCTGGCAGAGGACGCGGAGGTCGGTGAGCCCGAGGCCGGGCGGGGCCGCGGCGCGCAGGCGCGGGAGGAGGTCGGCGGCGAGGGCGTCGCGGGTGGCGTCGTCCCACAGGCCGGCCATGTCCTCGCTCGAGTTGGGGAGGATCACGTCGAGGTCGACGACCTCCTCGAGGGCGCCGACGCCGAGGGCGAGGGCTGGCCCGAAGGACATGCGCGGGACGGGGTTGAAGCCGCGCGAGAAGGCGGCCTCGAGGCCGGCGCGGCGGAGCATCCGCGGGAGCACGCGGGTCAGGTCGAGGTGGCCCATGTAGCGCATCGGGCCGGACTTGGCGTAGAAGAGGCGCAGGCGGGTGAAGGGGGCCTCGGCGGCGGCCTTGAAGGCGCTGTCGTCGGCGAGCTTGCTGTGGTTGAGGCGGCCGCGCAGGCGCTCGACCGGGATCAGCGGCTCGGGGGTGGGCTCGGCGAGGAGCCGGGCCTCGCGCTCGGTCCGCTCCGCGTGGAGCTCGCCCAACTCCTGCAGGGCGACGCGCCGCTCCTGCCGCATCTCGCTCATGTCGCAGGCGATCCCGCAGTCGTAGCAGACGAGGCGGCGGGCGTCGGCGTCGGCCTCCTCGACGGTGCGGGCGTGGACCTTGGCGCCGAAGGGCTTGCCGCAGGGGGGCGAGGCGCGGCCGCGCAGGGCCTTGCGGTACTCGCCGGCGAGGAAGCCGGGCTCGAGGCCGATCTCGAGGTGGTCCCAGGGGAGGCGGGCGTCGACGGGGATCGTCCGGGTGTAGCGCGCGGGGTCGACGCCGGCGCCCTCGATCGCGTCCAGCCAGCGCTGGAAGGAGAAGCGCTCGGCCCAGCCGTCGAAGCGGGCGCCCGCGCGGTAGGCCCGCTCCAGGACCTCGCCCATGTCGCGGTCACCGCGGGCGAAGAGGCACTCGAGCCAGCTCTCGTGCTGGTTGTGGGTCTTGAGCTCGAGGCGGTAGCGCCGCGCCAGCTCGCGGAGCAGGCGGACCTTGCCGCTGAGCTCCTCGATCGACTCCATGGCGGCCCACTGGAAGGGGGTGTGCGGCTTGGGCACGTGCTGCGAGACGCTGACGGTGACGCTCGGCATGCGCGGCAGCTTCATCTCGCGCGCGAGCTCGCGGACGCGGCGGCCGGTCTCGGCGATGCCGACGACGTCGGCCTCGGTCTCGGTCGGCAGGCCCATGATGAAGTACATCTTGATCCGGTCGTAGCCGCGCTCGAAGATCCGCCGCGCGGAGGTCAGGATGTCGTCGTCGCTGACGTTCTTGTTGATCACGTCGCGCATGCGCTGGCTGCCCGCCTCGGGCGCGAAGGTCAGGCCGGTGATCCCGACGGTCTTGATGGCGTCGAGCAGGTCCTCGGAGAGGCCGTAGGCCCGCAGGCTGGCGACCCCGAGCTTGACCTTGCGCCGCCGCAGCTCGGGCACGAGCTCCTTGATCAAGGGGTCGATGCACGAGACGTCGGCGGTGCTGAGCGCGGTCAGGCTGGTCTCCGAGAAGCCGGCCGCGTCGACGCCGGCGAGCACGGTCTCGACGATCTGCCGCGGGTCCCGCTCGCGGACCGGGCGGTAGATGATGCCGGCCTGGCAGAAGCGGCAGCCCTCGGTGCAGCCGCGGGTGATCTCGACGGCGGCGCGGTCGAAGATCGCCTCGGCGTAGGGGACCGGGAAGCGGGTCGGGAAGGGGAAGGCGTCGAGGTCGCGGACGTAGACGCGGGTGACCCGCTCGGGCACGCCGGCGGCGACGCCCTCGGGGGTGCGGCCGGCGACGACGAGGAGCTCGCTCCGCGGGTCGCGCTCGACGACGTAGAAGCTCGGGGCGTAGACCCCGGGGAGCCGGGCGGCGGCGGCGAGGATCTCGCGGCGCGGGCGGCCCTCGCGGCGCATGCGGCCGATCGTCCGCAAGAGCTCGGGGAGCACCTCCTCGGCCTCGCCGACGAGGAAGAGGTCGACGAAGGCGGCG
>CAZMML010000261.1:0-5761 GCA_964567335.1 uncultured Nannocystis sp.
GTTCCAGGGCGTGCTGATCGTCCGCAAGGGCCGGGCGAACTTCGTCAAGTTGCTCGACTTCGGCATGGCGAAGCTCGTCGAGGGCGAGCGCGACATCACCTCGGAGCAGATCCTCGGGACCGCCAACTACATGGCCCCCGAGCAGGTCCGCGGCGAGCCCCTCGACGCGCGCTGCGACGTGTACGCCTGCGGGTTGCTCTTTTACCGGATGCTCTGTGGGCGGCTGCCCTTTGTCGCCGACAACAACGCGGCGCTGCTCTACAAGCACGTCCACGAGATCCCCGCGCCGCTCGAGTCGCTGATGCCGCCCGAGCACGACTCCCCGCCGGATCTGCTGGCGCTGATCGACCGCTGCCTGGCGAAGGATCCCGCCGAGCGCCCGGCCGACGCCAACGCGATGACCGAGGAGCTCCTCGCGTGCGTCCCGGCGCAGTTCTTCCGCCTGCCCGTCGCCGACGGGACGGAGGTGACCTCCGCGACCTCGATGACCGACGCGACCGCGGAGGTCTCCGGGACGATGGGCCCGGAGGGCTCGTCGGACTCGCTCCGCCGGACCTCGCGGCGCCCGAAGATGCGGACGCAGCTCGGGCTGCGCCCGCCCAGGCCCTCGATCGCGGTGACCGGGCCGCAGGTCGCGCTGACCCCGGAGCTGACGCCGCAGCCCGCCCCGCCCGCGCCGAAGCCCCCGATCGTGCCCCTGGCGCTCGCCGGCGGCGGGGTGCTGATCGTGCTCCTCCTGATCCTCTTCTCGAGCGGCGGGGTCGACGAGGAGGTCGCGCCGAAGGGCGTCTCCGCCTTCGAGGAGCGGCGCGTCGTGGCGAGCCTCGATCACGTGGACGCGCTGATCCTCGACGGCGAGTTCCCCAAGGCCCAGAAGGAGATCGACGCGGTGCGGGAGCTGCTCAACCAGCTCCCGCAGCACGCGGCGCGGGCTGCCCTGCAGGAGCGCCGGATCGCCAGCCTGGTGAGCGTCTCTCTCGGCCGCAAGCTGGAGGCCTCGGGCGACAAGGTCGGTGCGCGTCAGGCCTTCACCGACGCGCTGGCGCAGGATCCAGGCAACGAGGAGGCGCGCGCCGGCCTCGTCCGCGTCTCCGACGCGGGGGCGACGCAGGTCGTCGTGCCCGTGACGCCGGAGGACGACCCCAAGACGCGCCCCAAGACGCGCCCCAAGGATCCGCCCAAGAAGGACGAGAAGAAGGACACCAAGACCGGGAAGTCGGGCGAGACCTTCAAGCTGCCGGAGAAGAAGAACGACCCGATCTTCTTGCCGACGGGCAAGTGAGCGCGGGCCTTCAGCCGTGCACGCTGAAGACGTAGACGTCGTAGAGCGCGTGGGTCCACGCGGCGACCGCGAAGCCGCGGAGCTGGTACACGAGGGCGAAGAAGGCGCCCGCGAGGGCCCGGTACACGAAGGCCGCGTAGGTGAAGACCTCGCCGGCCGGGCCGACGTGGTGCGCCAGGCTGAAGAGCAGGGAGGAGAGCACCAGGGCGGCGAGCCAGGCGCGACGGGGCCCGGTGATCCCGGAGAGCAGGAAGCCGAGCCCGCCCATGCCGAGGACGCGGAAGATGAACTCCTCGTGGATCCCGGCGCCGGCCGAGATCACGGCGATGTCGGCGAGGCTCGGGCCGACGGCGAGCGTCGGGGCGAACTCCTGGACGCGCTGGATGATGACGAGGATCAACGTGCCCATCGTCGAGGCGTAGAAGCCTGACTCGATCAGGACAGGGAGCATTCGCCCCGGCGCGAAGGACCCCTGGCGCCGCAAGATCACGAGCAGGGCGCCGTACATCAGGGCGATCACGCCGAGGCACCCGAGGTAGCGCTGCAGGTCGCGGGCGCAGAGCTCGATCAACGCCCGCGTGATGTAGTCGACGCCGTTGAGGCCGTGCCCGCCAGAGCCGAGGATCCCGAGCTGATAGCTCAGGATCAGCGGGACGACGAGGATCGCGCTGGTGAAGGGATCGACCCGACGCGAGAAGTGCGTCAGGAGCGCGCTCTGTGGGCGATCGGGCGCGGCGGGCTGGGATCGCATCGGCCTCGCCAGCGTGCGCGAGCCGGGTTGAAGGCGCAAAGAAATGACAAAGCCGACCCCTTGGGAGGGGCCGGCGCAGCGTGAGAGGCGTCCCGCGGCGGCGGGCTAGCGCCGCTTGCTGACCTTCTTGGTCGGCTTTCGCAGCGGGAGGCGGAGGGGCTTCCGCTGCGCGGGGCTCCGGACCACCTTGCGGAGCAGCGCCTTCTTGTTGGCCTTCTTGGTCTGCTGCTTCTTGGCCGGCTTGCGCACGATCCCGGCCTTGCGGAGCAGCGCCCGGACGAGCGGCTTCTTGGCCGACTTCTTGGCCGGCTTCTTGGCCGGCTTCTTGGCGGCCGGCTTCTTGGCGGCCTTCTTCAGCGGCTTCTTGATCAGGCGGAGGGTGATCTTCTTGGCCCGCCCGGAGACCTTCTTGGCCTTGCTGGAGACCTTCTTGCCGGCGGCCTTCTTGGCGGCCTTCTTGGGCGGCGGCTTCTTGGCGAGCTTCTTGGCCTTGGCGGCGATCTTCTTGGCCTTGAGGGCGTCCTTTTTGGCCTTCGCCTTGGCCTTGCGGTCGGCCTCCTTGGCCTTCCGGGTCCGCTCGGCCTCCTTGACCTTGCGGGCCTTCTCACGCTCGGCTTCCTTGGCCTTGCGAGCGCGCTCGACCTCCTTGGCGCGACGGGCGGCCTCCTTCTCGGCGACTTTGCGGACGCGCTCGGCCACGGCGGCCGTCTTGCGGCCCACCGCCACGCGGCGGGCGGCGTCCATGGCGGCGATGGCGTCCAGGCGCTTCTGCTCGGCTTCTTGCCGCTTGCGCTCGGCGGCCCGGACCTTCTCCTCCTCCTTCCGCCGCTTCTCGTCCTCCTTGGCCTGTTTGGCGGCGGTCCGCGCCTGCTCCTTCTCGAGCTTGGCCCGCTCGCGCTCCTCTTCTTTGCGACGCTTCTCGTCGTCTTTTTCCTTGCGCTTGCGGTCGCGCTCGGATTCGCGCCGCTGGCGCTCTTCTTCGCGGCGCTGGGCCTCGATGATCTTGCGCTGCTCGGCCGCGGCGCGCTTCTCGGCGTCCTCTTCGGCTTGCCGACGCTCGCGCTCCGCGGCGATCTCCTCGGGGGAGGGGCCCATCTCGAGGCCGAGGAGCTGGCGCACCTCGTCGCTCGGGACGCGTTCGCCGCGGCGCTCGTCCTCGGTCTCGCCGCGCCCGTGGACCAGGGTGCGGGCGAGGTCGTTGCGGAAGATCAGCTCGGCCTTGTTGTCGCCGAAGAGCTCGCTCACGTAGCCGACCCCGAAGGTCGGGTGGACGACGACCTGGTGGGGCGAGAGGAGAGTTCGCGGGCTGTATCGAACCGCGGCGCCGACGTCGTACGTGTGGACACCGTCGAGCCAGGACAATTTCTTCATACTCTTGCGCTTGGAGACGCTCAGCGGCTCCGGGCTCTCGTCGTCCCGGCCCCGCGGAGGCTTAAATGAGTGAATGTCGCCACAAACGCCGCACTGAACGCGGCGGACCTCGTCGCCGTAGCTCTCGAGGATGACGTGAGTGGTGTCGGCGCGACACTTGGGGCAGTACGCCTCGGTCTCGCCGCCGTTCGAGCTCTGGTTGCCACCGAAGTGGCTCTCGAAGATCTGGTCCATGGTCAATCTCCGGACCGACGCCGCTTATGCCTCCAACTAGCACGCCCCTCTTTCCGAGTACAAGCCCAAACTTGCCGTGCCAATACACGCAAGTCGCCGCGGCTACGCGCGCCGCCGCGGCCCCACGAGCGAAATTAGGCCCGGCTGCGCCGGCGGTCCCTTGGGCCTAAAGCCATGGGACAGGTCGCGGATCACACCGCGATCGGTGGATCGCCCTCGGGGCTGGGCGCCGTGAGGGCCCGCGAGCGGGTCGTGTCTTCCCCGTGCGCCTCGTTGGCGTCGAGGCCCATGGTCTGCATCAGCTTGCGCATGTCCGTGACCGTCCCCTTGGCGCGGTCGGCCAGGGTCCCGAGCTCGCGGCAGACGACCCGGAAGGCTCGCCCGTGCTCGCCCGCCTGCGCGGCGATGATGTTGCCGTTGAGCGCGAGGAGCTGCAGGCGGCGCGCGACGTCGTCGAGGAAGTGGATCACCGCCTCCATGCCGTCGGCGGCCTCCTCCTGGGCGGCCGTGCGTTGCTCGACCCCGATCCGGGCCGACGCGACGAGGGACTCGTAGAAGGCCTGTTCGCTCTGGAAGGCCTCGATCATGCCGATCGGCGCGGTGTCCTCGGGGGCGTCCGTGAGGTACAGGGGCCGCGCCGTGACCAGGTAGGTCGCCCCGGCCCGCTTGAGCGCGCCCTTGTAGATCTCGCGCCGGCGGAGCACCGTCTCCACCAGCTCGGCGTCGGCGTACCCGCCGAGCTCGCCTGGCTTGCCGAGCCCCACGGCGGCCACGGACGCGATCCGGCGGTTGCCGTGGTAGAGCGAGAGGCCGAGGCTGGTCGCGCGCGAGAGCATGGGCAGGAGGGTCCCCTCCTGGTCGAGAGGGTGGTCCCCGGCCCGCAGGCGGCCCTCGGTGCGCCGGAGCGTGCCGGTCCGCCGGATCACGAGCTCGCAGAGCTCCGTCGCGGCGACGCCGCGCTCGAGCACCCGGCGCCGAATCACGGACCACACGGCGTTGAAGATCTGGGTCTCGGTCGTCATTTCGCTCACTTGTCCGCAGTGTACTGGGGGTCCGAGGAGCGTGGTAGGAGCGGACCATGAACGCACACGACGGGCACGCGCCGCCGCCCGGCCGCCTGCCTCCGCGCGTGCGGATCGCCCCGAGCCCGACCGGCGATCCTCACGTCGGCACGGCCTACATCGCGCTCTTCAACTACGTGTTCGCCCGCAAGTACGGCGGCGCGTTCATCCTCCGGATCGAGGACACCGACCAGGAGCGCTCCACACGCGCCAGCGAGGCGGCGATCTTCGAGGCGCTCCGCTGGCTCGGGCTCTCCTGGGACGAGGGGCCGGATGTCGGCGGGCCGCACAGCCCCTACCGCCAGTCCGAGCGGCTGCCGCTCTACCTCCGGCGCGCCAGCGCGCTGCTGGAGCGCGGGGAGGCCTATCGTTGCTTCTGCACCAAGGAGCGGCTCGACGAGCTGAGGAAGCGCCAGATCGAGGCCAAGCAGTCGCACCTCGGCTACGACGGGCTCTGCCGGGCGCTGGCCCCCGCCGAGGCCGAGGCGCGCGCCGCCGCGGGCGAGCCCCACGTGGTCCGCCTCAAGATCCCGCCCGGTCAGACCCGCTTCTTCGACCACATCCGCCGCGAGTGGCTGGTGTTCGAGAACGAGACGATCGACGACCAGGTGCTCCTGAAGTCCGACGGCTTCCCGACCTACCACCTCGCCAACGTCGTCGACGACCACGAGATGGGCATCACCCACGTGATCCGCGGCGAGGAGTGGATCACCTCGACGCCCAAGCACGTGCTGCTCTACAAGGCGTTCGGCTGGGAGGCGCCGTGCTTCTTCCACCTCGGGCTCCTCCGCAACGCCGATCGCTCGAAGCTCTCGAAGCGGAAGAACCCGGTGTCGATCTTCCACTACCGCGACCTCGGCTACCTGCCTGAGACGCTGCTCAACTTCATGGCCTCGCTCGGCTACAGCATGGGCGAGGACCGCGAGCGCTTCACGGTCGGCGAGATGATCGCGCACTTCGACTGGTCGCGCGTGAGCCCCGGCGGGCCGGTCTTCGATCAGGCCAAGCTCGAGGCGTGGAACGGGGCGGACCTGCGGGCGATGAGCGAGGCCGAGCTCTTCG
>CAZMML010000262.1:0-4785 GCA_964567335.1 uncultured Nannocystis sp.
GATTCAAGCGTTAAGCCGCAGCCTGCGCGCGCACGAGCGACAGCGCCGCCCAGACGGGAAGATGGTCCGACCCTGTTCGCGCCAGCGCTGTATTGTGCACCCCGGTTCCCTCGAGCCGAAAGTCGCGGCTGGTGATGATGCGGTCGAGCGGCAGCATCGGCCGGCGGGAGTGGAAGCTCGGCCCGGGCGAGATCACGTCATGGTGCCGGGCGAATTCGTCGAGGTCCAGCCCGCGAATCGGCGCGATCACGAAGTCTCTCTGGCTCGGGTAGATCCAGTCCTCGGCCCCTGCCAGGGCCGCGACCGCCACCGTGACCGCCTCTTCGCCTGCGCTCGAGACCCACATCGGCAACCCGAGCCGTCCCACCCG
The DNA here is from genome assembly GCA_964567335.1 of uncultured Nannocystis sp. GTDB lineage: Bacteria > Myxococcota_A > Polyangia > Nannocystales > Nannocystaceae > Nannocystis. The sequence goes on from CAZMML010000262.1 coordinate 371, forward strand.
CAGATCGAGGCAGCGCGCCGCGACCAGGCGCTTGTACACCGCTCGGAGGTCGAGCCCCGCGGCGGCCCTACGATCGGTGAGTTGGCCCTCCCGGTCGAGGCAGACCTCCACTCCTTCCGGCTCCCAGGGGCACTCTTCCATTCGCGGCTGGGGTTTTATCTTCCCGCGAAAGTCCCCGTCAAGCGCCGTGTCGCCCTAGCAGCCCCACCCGCCGTCGACGTCGACCACCTGGCCCGTGATGTAACCCGCCGACTCGCTCAGCAGGAAGCTCACCAGAGGGGCCACGTCCGCGGGGTCGCCGACACGACCGAGCGGCACCTCGCGCGCATACGCTGCGACGCCCTCTTCACCCACCTGCGCTGTCATCTCGGTGCGAAGCAGGCCAGGAGCGACTCCGTTGACCCGGATCCCTCGCGGACCGAGCTCACGAGCGAGTCCACGGATCGCCCCCTCAAGCCCCGCCTTCGCTGCCGAGTAGAGCACCTTCCCCGTGAGCCCGCGGCGCGCCAGGTTCGAAGTAACGAACAGCAGGGCCGCGCCGTCAGCGATCACGCCCGCACGGAGCAGCCCGCGAGAGAGGCGCAGCGGCATCTCGAGGTCGACCCGAAGCTGAACCATCGGGTCTTCGCCGGCGACGTCTTCGCTCACGAAGTCGGCGCCGACCGCGATCCCCGCGTTGAACACGGCCGCCGTCAGCGGCCTCCTCGTGGCCAGGAGCGCGACCACCCGCTCGACGCCCGCCGCGCTCGCGAGGTCCGCGCACACCGTCTGCACCCCCGCGGCCGTCAACGCTCGAGCGGCCTCATGGTGCGCGCGGTACACGCCGACCACCTCCCACCCCTCTGAGGCGAGCCCGAGTCCGCACGCGCGCCCGAGCCCGCGGGTGACCCCCGTGACCAGCACGCGCTCACCCGGCGGCATGAGCCCCCCCGACGAGGATCTCATCCGCCGCGATGAAGCGCGGCTCATCGCAGCAGAAGAGGGTGGCGACGGATGTCCCAACATTCACATAGGAATGAACCTGTCCGAACGCCCATTCGCACGGCGTCGCCCCTCGCAGCCGCTCCCCACAGCGGACCAGATCGCCGCGGACGCGGAACTCGAGCTCGCGCATGCGCTCATGTCGATGCGGCAGGATCGACGACCCGGGCTCGACGTGGAGGAGATAGAGCCCCGCCTCCGCTGTCTCGAGCACGATCTCCACGACCCCGAAGCGAGCGCCTTCGCGTCGACGGGGGTAATCAGTCGCCGTACGCGTCACCGAGACACCCGCCGACCTCGCCCTCCGCAAGGCCCGCGGCTTGTCGAGGTGGAGCCTCACTACCTCGATCCGCGGATGGACCGCGAGGAGCATCCCGGCGAGCTCCTCCGCGGCCGTCTCGAGCAAGCGGTAGCGGCGGAAGTGGAGCAGGGCGGCGATCTCCTCCGCGATCCGCGCATAGTCGCAGGTGTCCCCCAGGTGCGCCGTGACCCCCGGGCGCTCGAGCCCAAGCCCGAGCTCGAGCGACACCAGAAGCGGCTGCGTCCGCACCCGCTCGTGCGGGTTGACGCCGATCACGCAGCGTACCTCCAGGCCTTCGATCCGGATCGCGTCACGGGGCACGCGGCCTTGTAGCGCGAAAATTGGGCGTCGGCCGCGCGCCCGTGTACACCCGCTCTCGTGAGCTCACCGGTCGTCATGAAGTTCGGCGGCAGCAGCGTCGCGGACCTCGAGCGGATCCAGCACGTCGCCCGCCGCGTCGTTGAGCGAGCGGCGGATCGCCCGGTCGTGGTCGTCGTGTCGGCGATGGGCAAGACCACCAACGAGCTCATCGCCATGGCGCGCCGCCTCATGGACCCGCCGCCCGCGCGCGAGCTCGACATGCTCCTCAGCACCGGCGAGCGCGGGGCGATGACCCTCGTGGCGATCGCCATCGCCGCCCTCGGACGCCAGGCGATCAGCCTGACGGGATCGCAGTGCGGCATCATCACCGACCACCAACACGGTCGCGCCCGGATCGTCGAAGTCCGGCCCTTCCGCGTGCTCGATGAGCTCGCCGCGGGCCACATCGTCATCGTCGGTGGGTTCCAAGGCGTCAGCTACAAGCGCGAGGTGACGACGCTCGGCCGCGGCGGCTCAGACACGACCGCCGTCGCCCTCGCGGCCGCGATCGGCGCCGACTGCGAGATCTACAGCGACGTCGACGGCGTCTACACCGCCGACCCCCGCGAGATCCCGTCTGCGCAGCGCCTCGACGTCCTCTCCTCCACCGAGACCCTGGCCCTCGCCCGCGGCGGCGCCAAGGTCCTCCACGCCCAGGCCGTCCAGCTCGCCGATGAGCGAGGAATCGCCATCTATGCCCGCCACAGCGACCCCGCGGTCACCGGCGAGACCGTGGTGCGCCGAAATATCCCAGCGAGGAGCGGAGTTCGCGCCGTCACCAGCGACCCCTCGATCCTGTCCGTCCGCCTCTCGCTGAACACTCACAGCGAGCACACGCTCCCCACCCTGGCACGTGAGCTCGGGCCGCTCGGCCTCCGCTACTTCCAGCTCGATCGTGGAGGCGCGTCCGGCCTCCTGGCCCAGGCGCAGCGAACCGACCGGGGGGAGGTGCTGGCGCGACTCGGCGCCGTCGCGCGGCGCCTCGGTCACGCCCTCCTCGCGCTCGAGTGCGTTGACGGCGTTGCGCTCGTGAGCGCCATCGGCTCTGGCGTGGAAGATCGCCCCGAGCTCGCCGTCACCGCGTGCGAAGGACTTGCGCAGGTCGGCGCGCGTGTCCGAGAGATGTACACGGACACCCTGAGCCTGTCCTTTCTCGTGCCCGCCGAAGATCGCGCGGTCGCCCAGCAGGCGCTTCACGAGCTCTTCATCGGCCGCGCGAGCGACGCGCCCGCGCGCGACGGAGTTCCGGTATAACCCCGCCCCCCGCCCGGGGTGAATCCGTCGCGGCGGACCTCGTCTCAGGCAACACCTGCGAGCGCTCGCTCGCCTGCTCCCCTAGCCTCCTTTGGAGAACCTCATCATGTCGAAGAACCTTACTTCCCTCGTCGTCGCGGGCCTGCTCGCCAACGGCTGCATCATCACCACCGGTGGAACCGTCTCCGACAGCGACTCCTCGACCTCCGACACCACCAGCACCAGCGGCTCCACCAGCGGCTCCACCGGCGGCTCCACCGGCGGCTCCACCGGCGGCTCCACCGGCGGCACCGACTCCGGCTCGACCAGCGACCAGCCGACGACTGGCGGCCCAACGTCGTCCTCAGGCTCGACCTCGGGCTCGACCGGCGGCAGCAACTACGGCAACTGCGGCTGGAACGCGGACAACAAGTACTACGGCTGTGACGGCACGCCCGGCGCGTCCGACCCAGACGGCATCAGCCCGATCGACTGCCCGATGGAGCTGCCGATGGTGGGCGACAAGTGCGACGAGACCACCCCGGTCAACAACGTGGGGTGCTGCCTCCCCGACGGCTCCAACTACTACTGCGACGCCGACGGCATGGTCCAGATCGACATGTGCGGCTGAACGTCCTCACGCCGTCGCATCGCGCCGATCCTGCCCACGCAGGGTCGGCGTTCCGCTTTCTTGGGATCAGCAACGCGCCTCGAGAGCGATCAGTCCCGCACGATCACCGTACTCCCGGGGCTCTCGTCTGTAGCGTTTACGCCGTGCCAGCCCTCGGGTAGTTGAGGGGTCGTCCACATGAACAACCACCGCGCGTCGCTCGGCCCGAGGTTGACGCAGCCGTGACTCCGGACCGAGCCGAAGCTCCGGTGCCAAAAAGCCCCGTGGAGCGCGTAGCTGCCGAAGAAGAACATCGTCCACGGGACGTCCTGGATCGAGTAGTTCCCGTCCGTCGCCGAGCCGCCGTCCATCGTCGTGCTCACGTGCTTGCTGTAGATCCTCCAGCGGCCCTTCGGAGTCTCGTAGGGCTCCTCCTTCGTCCCCTTCTTCCCGGTCGACACCAGCGTCGCATACACCGGGCGAGCCCCTTCGTACGCGACGAGCATCTGCTGCGAGAGGCTCACATCGACCCACCGCTCCCACGGGTCGAGCCCTTTCGGCAGCGCCTGGAGCTCCGGGATCAGCAGGTGGTCCTTGCGGATGAGCGAGCCGTCCGCCGTGATCATGTAGGCGCGGCCGCCGATCTCGGTCTCCTCGGTCAAGTCCACGAAGGTTCGCCGCTCGAGCGACTTCGTCGCCTTGAGCTTGTCGTCCGCGGTGAGCTGAAGCAGCTTTGTGTCCTTTCGGACATATCCGAAGGGGTAGGTAATTCCCTGCGCGTCGAGGTCGACCCCCGCCCAGTCCTTCGCCTCGTAGCGCGAGACATCGGCCGCTGAGACGTACGCACCACGCGCCGTGCGGTAGAACGTGAGCCCCCGCTCGACCACCTTCTCCCCGGGAGGGGAGAAGGGAATTCGTGACAATGCGACG
>CAZMML010000262.1:4795-5745 GCA_964567335.1 uncultured Nannocystis sp.
GCTCGACCACCTTCTCCCCGAGAGAGAGGAAGAAACCGCGCTCCAGCCACGGGGTGGTCGGACTCAAGGGGAGCTTCATCTCGAGGAGCGCCGGATCTTGCGCGAGATCCTCGCCGACAGCGGGCGGCTCTGCCTCGGGCGCCGCCGCACCCTTGGCCGCGGCGAGACGCTCGGCCTCGCGGGCCTCCCGCTGGAGCTCCATCGCGGAGATCTCCTGATCCGTCGGGATCCGCCACCACATCGGGCTGTTCCAGCGCCGAACAAATGCGTATTCGTAGGGGTGCGCTTGGTCGAGGCGCGGCTCCGGCGGCGGATAGCGCATCGACGGGGGCTTGTCCTCCTCAACGACCAGCCCCTTGCTTGCGCAGGCATAGCCCCCTGCCGGGAGCCCATAGAAGCCCGTCTTGCAGCTCTCGTGCTCGACCTTCTCGGTCACCTGAGCCCGTGCTCCGATCCGCAGGTATCCGAGCTTCCCAGCCGCGAGGTCCGGCCTGGAGTACACCGTCACCACCTCGTACCCCGCCAACGCGGGCAACTTGAGCTGTTCGGCGCTCGGCACCCCCAAAGGCGGAGCGATCTGGCCGTACCCGTCAGGGGCCTTCAGCTCCTCCGGCTCCTCGGGAACCTCCTCGCGCGGGACCGCCTCTGGCTGCTCGGCCTCACCACCTTCCGCAACCTCCGCCGGTTGTGCGCTATCCGCGCCTGCATCCCCCGCCACCTCGTCGCCGGGCTCTGCCTGCGGCAGCCTGCCAGACGACACCCGCTCGCGCGGTGCCTCGACGAGCTGCGGAGCCACCTCGTGGGCCGGACCGCACCCCACGAGAACCAGGGCTGCGCACCATCGCCAGGAGTTCCCCGACATGCGCCCTCCATAGCTCACGCCTGATCGGGCGGCAATAAAAAAGCCCCCTCCTCACGGAGGGGGCATAGAGCCGGCGGCGTCCTACTCT
>CAZMML010000263.1:0-5744 GCA_964567335.1 uncultured Nannocystis sp.
CGCTCGGGGCTGCCTCTTCAGACCTGGCTGTTGGAACCTGTCCGTCAGGCGCCTCGTCGAGGGCGTTGGCGCGCGGCAGGCGTGCGCGGCGGCGCGGCGGCTCGGCGTCGTCTGCCGGGATGTCCGCGACAGCGGCGTCGAGGCTCCGCTCGCCGAGGCCCCGCAGGCGCGCGAGCCAGAGCTCCATCGACTCCAGGAGCGCGGGGTCGACGGCTTGACCGTCGCGGGTGAGCACCTCGACCGAGGGCTCCTCTGCGCAGGCGCCGAGGATGAGGGCCAGGAGCAGGGCACAACGGGACATGCCGCCGGGGTAACAAGGCCCCCCCGGTTTCCCAAGAATGTGGCGATCCTGGGGGTCAGTGGAGGCGTTCTTCGGGGACCGGCGCGCCGATCTCGGGGACGAAGCGCAAGAAGCGCATGCCGACTCCCGAGAGTGCGCGGAGCCCGCCGTTGCCGGAGTACTGGAGGTAATAGTGGTTCTGGATCCTGGCCACGACGCAGATCGCGGCGTCCTCGCCCGGCATCTGAAAGCGAACAATCACCTTCGTTCTCAAAGGTAAAGGTTCTGACATTTCAATGAAAATTCCGCTCTCCGAGATGTTGCGGGCGACGCACCATTGCTCGCCGACCTCCTCCGAGAAGACGAGAACAGGGAAGACCTTGTCGATCCGGGTCGAGGCGCGGCGTTCAGTGGCGAGGCGCATGAACGCAAGTCTCGCTGGGTCGGATGATGAGAGCAAATATCCTACATCAACGCACCTCTCGCCGACCTATTCCACTGTTTTATGCCGATGAAACTTCGTGTGCCAGGTCCGCCTCGCGCCCGCTTGCGGCCGCGCGCGCGAGCCTCCATAACCCCCGGACCGAGCGCCATGCACGAGCGATCTGCCAGCGACGTCGAGAGACAGCCCTTCCGGGCCGGCTACGTCGCGCTCAGCGGCCGGCCGAACGTCGGCAAGTCGACCCTGCTGAACGCGCTGATCGGCAGCGATCTGGCGATCGCAACCCCCTTCCCGCAGACGACGCGCGAGCGAACCCTCGGGATCTGGACGGAGGATGACTTCCAGGCGGTCCTCGTCGACACGCCGGGGATCCACCGCGCTCGCTCCGCGCTGAACCGCTTCATGGTCGACGAGGCGCTCCGTGGCGCGCGCTCGGTCGATCTGATCCTTCTTCTGGCCGAGGCGCCGCGGCTCGCCGACACGGAGGCGGCGCAGGGGTGGAAGCCAGGCCCCGGGGCGCTCGCAGCCCTGGACGCGCTCAAGACGGTCGGCCCGCCGATCGCGCTGGTGCTGACGAAGTGCGACGAGATCCGGCAGCGTGATCTCCTGCTCCCGATCATGGAGCGCTGGTCCTCGCTCCATGACTTCACCGCGCTCCTGCCGATCAGCGCGCTCCGTGGCGAGGGGCTGGAGGCGCTCCGCGAGCACGTGCGCGCCCGTCTGCCCGTCGGAGCGCCGATCTTCGAGCCGGATCAGCTCAGCGACCGGGCGATGCGCTGGCACGCCGGGGAGCGCGTACGCGCGGCCCTCTTCGAACACCTGCGGGACGAGCTGCCCTACTCGTGCGCCGTCACGATCGAGTCCTTCAAGGAGCAGCGGACCCCGCCCCGCGACATCGTCGTCGCCAGCGTGCACGTCGAGCGCGAGAGCCAGAAGCCGATGGTGATCGGGCGCGGCGGGCAGACGATCAAGGCGATCTCGATGGCGGCCCGGCGGGCGATCGCCGGGCTGACGGGGCGTCCTTGCGACCTCTTCGTCGACGTCAAGGTGACGCCCAACTGGACCCGTGACCCGGCGCTGATGGAGCGCCTCGGCCTGCACGCGCCGGTGGGAGGATCGTCGTGAGCGAGAACGAGACCGACGAGACCGACGACGCGGGCGAGGCTGAGTCCGCGCTCGTCCGCAGCGCGGACGCGTCGCGGCGGACGAGCGTCGTGGCGATCGTGGGCCGGCCGAACGTCGGCAAGTCGACGCTCTTCAACCGGCTCGTGGGGGCGCGGCGGGCGATCGTCGAGGATCGCCCGGGCGTCACGCGGGACCGCCTCTACGGCGTCGCCACCCAGGACGGCCGGAGCTACGTCGTGATCGACACCGGCGGGCTGGACTTCGACGCGAGCGCCTCGCTCTCGCGGCAGATCCGGGTCCAGGCGGAGGTGGCGATCGAGGAGAGCGATCTGATCCTCTTCGTCGTCGATGTCGAGGCCGGGCTCGTCGCCGACGACCGGGAGATCGCGGAGATCCTGCGGCGCTCGGGGCGCCCCGTGCTGGTCGTCGCCAACAAGTGCGACAACCCCGGGCGCGAGCTCGAGGCGCAGGCGATGCACGAGCTCGGCTTCGAAGTCTTCGCGGTGTCAGCGGCGCACGGGCGCAACGCGCCGGAGCTGCAGGAGCTCGTGCTCGCGCGCCTGCAGGCGACCGCCGAGGAGGGCTCGCTGGCGGCGCCGGAGGGGGTCCGGATCGCGTTCATGGGCCGGCCCAACGCGGGCAAGTCGACGCTGATCAACGCGCTCCTCCGCGAGCCGCGGGTGATCGTGGACGCCGCCGCCGGGACGACCCGCGATCCGATCGATCTGCCCTTCGAGTTCGGGGGGCGGAAGATCGTGCTCATCGACACCGCGGGCCTCCGCCGGCGCAAGCAGATCGAGCGCGCGATGGAGAAGCTCGCGGCGATCAAGGCGATCCGCACGATGGAGCGCACGCAGGTGGTCGCGCTCGTCCTTGACGCGTCCGCGGGGGTGACCGACCAGGATCAGCGGCTGGCGCGGATGGCCCACGAGCGCGGCAAGGGCGTGGTGGTCTGCCTCAACAAGTGGGACCTGATCGCCGCCGACAAGAAGCGCGCCCACGAGGTGACCGAGCAGGTCGAGGCCGAGCTCGGGTTCCTCGAGCGGCCCTTCGTGGTGAAGACGTCGAACACGGGGGAGGGGAGGGATCTCGGCCAGGGTCGGGCGCGCGGGCTCGGTGAGCTCATGGAGGCGTGCCTGCACACGGCACGTGCGCTCGGGCGGCGGATCCCGACCGCAGATCTCAACGCCGAGCTCGCCGCGGCGGTCGCCGCTCACTCGCCGCCGATGTTCGGTCCCAAGCCGGTCCGCCTGCTCTTCGCCACCCAGGCCGAGAGCGATCCCCCGCTGATCGTGATCTCCGCCAACCATGGGCGCTGCTTGACCCCAGCGTACGAGCGCTACCTCCTGCGCCGCTTTCGGACGCGGTGGGATCTGCGCGGGATCCCGGTCCGTCTGGTGGTCCGGGCCCGCGGCCGGGCCCACGACGGTCGGCGGGGCGCCAAGGGCGCCGAGAGAGCGTCCGATCCTGCCGCAAATGACGATGGCGCGGGCGCGTAGCCCCCACCGTGGTGCGCAGCGGCGCGCGCGCCGCGGGGGGGCGGCCAAAGTTCGCCCTGGCCTTTACAAGGGGGCCGCACCTTTGCCAAGCTAGGCGCTGCACTCGATCACGGCCGCCCCTGGAGAACCCTCATGTCTCGCGTTGCTTTGTTGAGCCGTCTTTCGCTTACCGCCGGCGTCGCCCTGGCCATGAGCGCCTGTCTTGACCACCCGATCAAGAAGGTCCTCTACGACAAGACCTCGGAGGGCACGAAGAACGTCGCCATCGCGATCAACAAGGACGTCGATGTCCTCTTCATCATCGACAACTCGGGGTCGATGGCCGAGGAGCAGGAGCTCCTCTCGAAGAACTTCAAGGCGTTCATCGACGTGCTCGAGGCCGAGGACGTCAACGCGAACTACCGCCTCGGCGTCACCACGACCGACAACGGCAACAAGCGCTGCCCGACGGCGATGTACAACCCGGAGGGCGGCAAGCTGGTCCTCTCGAGCTGCATCAACCGCGCGATGCAGGGCGAGTTCTCGTTCAACATGACGGACTTCTCGGCCGCCTGCACGAACTACTGCACGCTCGACGACTCGCAGCTGACGATCAAGCCGACCGAGACGCAGTACTCGAAGGGCAAGAAGGAGCCGCGCAAGTGGATCGAGCGCATCGAGGGGCAGACCAACCTGCCTGACGGCGTGACAACGGTCGACGCGTTCCAGTGCTTCGGCCCGCAGGGCGTCGCGGGCTGCGGCTTCGAGTCGCACCTCGAGTCGATGTATCGCGCGCTCGCCCAGGCCTCGAACGAGCAGTCGACGACCAACTACGGCTTCCTCCGCGACGCCGCGATCCTCTCGGTCGTGATCCTGACCGACGAGGCCGACTGCTCGCCGACCGACATCGGTCAGGACATCTTCACCACCAACAAGGTCTACTGGAACGACCCGAACGACCCGGCGCCCACCAGCGCCGTGTGCTGGCGGGCCGGCGTCTTCTGCGAGGGGACGGACTGCCGCTCCTCGAACCACGACCTCGAGGGCAACGCGGACGTGCCCGACGACCAGGCCGTGCTGCACCCGGTCAGCCGCTACATCGACGTCGTCCAGGGCCTCGAGAACCAGAAGAAGATGTACGACACGACCCAGGAGGTCCTGATCGCCCTCGTCGCCGGCGTGCCGGTCGGGTACGAGGACGGCGGCGTGGATGTCATCTACGAGCCCTCGCCGGATCCGGACTTCAACGACGACTTCGGCATCGGGCCCGGCTGCACGCTGCCCGGCATGAACGGCGCCCCGGACCAGACCGCGATCCCGCCGGTGCGTGAGCGCGAGTTCGCGGAGGCGTTCGAGGTCGACGGCGCGAGGAACATCTTCTCGATCTGCCAGAACGACTACTCCAAGGCGCTCTCGGCGATCGCGGCGAAGATCCGCGACCAGATCAAGCCGGCGTGCATGCCGAACTGCGTGCGCGACACGGACCCCTCGACGCCGGTTCTGGACCCGAACTGCCAGATCTTCGAGGAGAACCTGGCGACGATGAGCCGCAACGAGATCGCCCCCTGCGAGGAGGTCGGCGGCAAGTGGACGGCGCCCGCTGGCGAGACCGCATGCTTCGCGGAGCTCATCGACCCGGGCACGCAGACCCCGAGCGACATCGACAACCTGTCGCCCGAGTGCATCGCCGAGGGCTACAACCTCGAGTTCCTGCTGCTCCGCTCTGCGGCCGCGCCCGCTGGTACGACCATCTCGGCGGCCTGCGAGCTCTCCGCGAACAAGAAGAAGGAGTGCCCGAACCTGTAGTTCGCGGCCTCGTCTCGCATGAGCGCCTCTGCCCGTCGGGCAGGGGCGCTTTCGCTTTCCGGGCCTGTCAACGTGGTTGGCGGTGCGGGGGTCGGTGCCAAGCTTGTTGCGGGGTCGAGGGGCGATCGTGGCTCGTAACCCCTTGAAAAGACTCGACTTGAGGGATGGACCTCGCCCTGCATGAGGAGAGACGGAGGCCCCGCCGATGTCACTCCGCACCACTCTGATCCCCTCGCTCCTCGTCCCCCTGGCCGCTGGGCTGCTCGGCGGCTGTCTCGACCACCCGATCAAGAAGGTCACCTACGACAAGGTGATCGTGAAGGGCGAGACCGTCAGCGTCGAGATCAACAAGGACGTCGACATCCTCTTCGTCATCGACAACTCGGGCTCGATGGCCGAGGAGCAGGCGCTCCTGTCCAAGAACTTCGAGTCCTTCATCGGCGTGCTTGAGCAGAAGGACGTGAACGCGAACTACCGCATCGGGGTGACGACCACCGACAACGGCAACCCGCGCTGCCCCACCGCGCAGTACAGCCCGGAGGGCGGCAAGCTGGTCCTCTCGAGCTGCGTCGACCGGGCGATGCAGGGCGAGTTCAGCTTCAACATGCAGGAC
>CAZMML010000264.1:0-5725 GCA_964567335.1 uncultured Nannocystis sp.
ATCGTCCAGGCCGCTCCTGGGGTCGCCGAGCTGATGAACGGCCCCGAGGTCGCGGCCGTCGACAACATGGTCAAGCGCCTCCAGAAGGGCATCGAGGTCCAGGGTCGTAAGGACTTCCACATCGAGCACTTCGAGATCCGCTCGAAGAACAAGAGCCGGGGCGGCGACTGAGCGCCCCAAGGAGCCGAACGTGGCGAAGCAGCTTGAACGACGCCGATCTGAGCGCTACGAGGTCAACGCCGCGTTCGCCGAGCTGGAGCCCGGCACCTTCGCCTTCGTCAGCAACCTGAGCGAGCAGGGCGTCTTTATCAACACCCGGACGCGCCTCCCGGTCGGCTCCAACGTCGAGCTCCGCTTCACGGTCTTGCTCGACGACCCGGTCGTGATCACCGGCACCGGCCGTGTGATGCACCACATGGATGAGCCGCGGGGGATGGGCATCGCCTTCGGCAACCTCAGCGCCGAGATGCAGCTTCGGGTGATCGACGCGATCGGCTGGCACCGCACCCAGATGGCCTCGCGGGGCGCCGAACCAGGGTTCCGCACCCGTGAGCTCACCGCCGCCGAGATCGCCCAACTCGAAGAGGACGACATGGCCGGCGAGTCGATCACGAGCCTCAGCGCCTCCGCGGTCCTCGCCGACGACAGCTTGCCGGCCGCCGCGCGCAGCGGGCTCGGCGCGGCCAGCCGCGAGGACAGCCGTGACAACCTCCCGCTGCCCCCTCGGAGCGCCGCGCCACCGCCCCCCAGTCGCAAGCCGCCGCCCCCACCGCCCCCCCCGAAGGACGACGAGTACGAGGACTTCTAGGCGCGTCTGCGCGCGCCTTGCGGCCCGCGAATTTTTCCGCATAGTGAACCCGTGAGCATCACGCGGCGCATCTTCGATATCGCCCGGGCCAACATTACCGACTTCGGTCAGGCCTTCCGCAAGGGAGACGCCCTCGACGGGCTCAGCGAGGAGGAGCGACGCGCCCTCGTCGAAGAGGCCGAGAAAGAGACGGTCGGCGCCAAGGCCGGTCGTCGCGCCCGCCAGGTCCGCGACGCGGCCGAGGAGGCCTGGGATCGTGCCTTCGAGGCCGCCCAGGCGAAGGCCGACGGCAACGCTCCGCCGCCCCGACGCAGCAGCACCGAGGCCGAGCGCCTCCGCTGGTACCGGACCCTCGAGCTGGCCCCAGGGGCGACCCTCGAGGAGGTCCGCAAGTCGTACCGCCGACTCCTCAAGCAGTACCACCCGGACAAGTTCCACAAGGACCCCGAGAAGTACAAGGTGGCCACCGAGGTCACCCGCAACATCACGGTCGCCTACGAGGGCCTGACCGAGCTCCTCGGCGGGTGAGTTCGGCCGGTCTTCGCGGTACCTTCGGCGCCGCGTTGAGGACCCGTTGACCACTCGCCCCGCGAAGACCAAAGCCCGCAAGACCCTCGCCGCCCAGGCCGATCGCCACGCGCTCTACGAGCGGGCGGTCCAGGACCCGGCCGGAGACGTCAAGTTCTTCTCCCGCACCTACCGCAAGCTCCGCGGTCACGATCCGGTCTCGCTGCGAGAAGACTTCTGCGGCACCGCGGTCCTCTGCCTCGCGTGGGCCAAGAGCAGCGCCGAGCGTACCGCGATCGGCGTCGACCTCTCGCAGGACACGATCAGTTGGGGCCTCGAGCACCGGATCGTCCCCGCGGGGCCTGAGGTCGCCGGACGGATCTCGCTGCTGTGCGCGGACGTCCGCGAGGTCAGGCGGCCCAAGGTCGACGTCGCCTGCGCCCTCAACTTCTCCTACTACTGCTTCAAGCGCCGCGAGGAGCTGCTCGACTACTTCCGCGCCGTGCACGCCAGCCTCGCCAAGGACGGCGTCTTCTTCATGGACCTCCTCGGCGGCACCGAGGCGATCGCCGAGGGCTCGACTGACAACGACCTCGGGGACTTCATCTACCGCTGGGAGCAGGCCCGCTTCGACGCCCTCACCCACGACTTCCTCTGCCACATCCACTTCCTCTTCCCAGACGGCTCCAAGCTGCTCGAGGCCTTCACCTACGACTGGCGCCTGTGGATGGCCCCGGAGCTGCGCGACATCCTGCTCGAGGCGGGCTTCTCCAAGGTCCACTTCTACTGGGAGAAGACCAACGCCGAGGGGGAGGGCACCGGCGTCTTCTTCGAGCCGGACTACGTCGAGAACCAAGAGATCTGGTGGACCTACCTCGCGGCCGAGCGCTGACGGTTTGAACATGACCAAAAAGACAACCAAGAAGACCGCCAAGAAGGCGCCCGCGCGGGCCGCCCGCAAGCCCCGTCCGACCCTGGCTGACCGCGCCGACAAGTTCGCCCTCTACCAGCGCTCGGTCCAGGCGCCCCTCGTCGACATCGAGTTCTTCTCCGCCGAGTTCCAGCGCCGACGCGGCCGCCCGCCGCTCACCGTCCGCGAGGACTTCTGCGGGACGGCGCTCTTCTCGACCGAGTGGTGCAAGTCCGACCCGCGGCGCGTCGCCCTCGGGGTCGACCTCGACGGGCCGACCCTCGCCTGGGCGCGCGCGAACAACCTCGCCGCGGTCGCCCCCGAGGTCGCCGCCCGCGTGACCCTGGCCCAGACCGACGTCCGCGACACGACCCTCCCGCCGGTCGACCTGATCGTGGCCATGAACTTCAGCTACTGCGTCTTCAAGACCCGCGAGGACCTGCGCGGCTACCTCGCGGCGGCCTGCAAGAACCTCGTCGCCGACGGCGCCTTCGCGCTCGAGGTCTACGGCGGCACCGAGGCGGTGGTCGTCCTCACCGACGAGCGAGAGCTCCGCGGCGGCCTCACCTACGTCTGGGAGCAGGAGCGCTTCAACCCGATCGACCATCACACGCTGTGCCACATCTCCTGGCGCTTCAAGGACGGCTCGGAGCTGCGCCGAGCCTTCACCTACGACTGGCGCCTGTGGACCCTCCCCGAGCTCGGCGAGCTGCTGCGCGAGGTCGGGTTCTCGGACGTGCGCTTCTACTTCGAGCGCGTGGAGGCCGAGGACGAGGACGCCGAGTACATGACCGGGACCGGCGAGTTCGTCGAGCACACCGAGATCGAGAACCAGGAGGCCTGGCTCGGGTACGTGGTGGCGTTCCGCTAGCTAGACCTCGAGCGACGCGACGAGGTCGTGGGCGTCCGCCTGCGTCACGCGGGCGCGCACGAGGTCACCGACCTTCGCGGTCCCGTCCGCGAGGATGACCTTGCCGTCGATCGCCGGGGCCTGCCCCTCGTGGCGGCCCTCGAGCAGGAACTCGCTCTCGTCGGACTCGCCGTCGATGAGCACCTCGAGCTCCTCCCCGATCATCGCCTCGTGGCGGGCCAGGCGGATCTCCTCCTGAAGCTCCATCAACGCGAGGCGTCGCTCCTCCGCCACCTCGGCGGACACCCGGCTCGGGAGCAGCGCGGAGGGCGTGCCCTCCTCGCGAGACCACGGGAACACGCCGAGGTGATCGATCGCGCCCTCCTCCACGAAGTCGTAGAGGCGCTGGAAGGCCGCCTCGGTCTCTCCGGGGTGTCCGACCAGCATCGTCGTCCGCAGGTAGATGTAGGTCCCCTGCGCCCGCAGCCGCTCGACCAGGTCGCGCACGACCTTCTCGGTGTAGCCCCGGCGCATCTTCTTAAGCACCTCGGTGTCGACGTGCTGCAGCGGGACGTCGAGGTAGGCGGCGATCTTGGGCTCACCCGCGATCATCTTGAGGAGATCGTCGCGGACCGTGGTGGGGAAGGCGTAGTGCAGGCGGATCCACCGCAACCCCTCCACCTGCACCAGGCCCGCGAGGAGCGCCTCGATCGTCCGCGGCTCGTCGAGGTCGGTGCCGTAGGTGGTCAGGTCCTGCGCGACCAGACAGATCTCGCGGGTACCCTGGGCGGCGAGGGCCTCGGCCTCGGCCACCAGGCTGGCGATCGTCCGGCTCCGCTGCGGGCCGCGCAGCTTCGGGATGATGCAGAAGGCGCAGGGGCGGTCGCAGCCCTCGGCGATCTTCACGTACGCGGTGTGCCGCCGGCCGCTGACCTGACGCGGCGTCGTGTGGTCGTAGAGGTACGCGCGGCGTCCGAGCGGGCTGACCGCGACGCGCGGCGCCTGCTCCGCGAGCACCTGCGAGAGCCCGAGCATGTCGGCCGACCCGAGGAAGTTGTCGACCTCCGGCATCTCCTCGGCGAGCTCCTTGGAGTAGCGCTGGCTGAGGCAACCCGCGACCACGAGGCGCTTGCGATCCCCCTTCGCCTTGACCTGCGCGAGCTCGAGGATCGTCTCGATCGACTCCTTCTTCGCGTCCTCGATGAACCCGCACGTGTTCACGACCAGGGTGTCGGCGTCCTCCGGGGCGTCGACGAGCGTGTGTCCCTGGTCCCGGACGACCCCGAGCATCACCTCCGTGTCGACCTGGTTCTTGGGACACCCCAGCGAGACGAAGTACACCTTCTTCGGCGCGGCGATCGGCGCGGTCATGGGCGCGACGAGACCACGCGCGCCCGGGAGGGTCAACCGCGCCAGGCCAAGACCTTGCGCACGGGCCTCACATCGCCGCCTTCTTGCAGGCGCCCCCCGCCTTCTCGAAGCCCGCGGCGCGCAGCTCCCGGCCCGTGGGGCCCTCGCCCAGCGCGCTCCGGCGCCCGTCCCCGTGCCCGGCCCCCAGAACGTCCCGCATGTAGGCCTCGTACTGGAAGGTGTCGGAGTGCTCCGGGGTGTGGCACTGCGTACAAGTCTCCGCGGACACCTCGCGGCGGATCCCGACGGCCTTGCCGGCCTTCTCTGGCTGCGTAGCGTGGGCGCTACCTGGCCCATGGCACACCTCGCACTGGATCGCCTCCAGGCCAGCCAGCTCGACGACCTCGGAGCCGCCAGGCCTCCGGAACGCGGTCACGTGGCAACCGACGCAGCTCAGGTCGAACTGCTTGTTGACCGCGACGAGCGTGTCGTACGCGCCCGCGTGGCGCGTGCCTTGCCAGTGCTTGCGCTCCTCTTCGTGGCAGGCGCCGCACTGCTCCGCGCCGACGTAGGTCGGCTCGCCCTTCTTGGGCGCGGGCGCCTTGATCCCGGCGAAGCGGGCCTGGTTCTGCGCCGCGACCCAGGCGTCGTACGCGCCGAGCGCGGCCGCCCCCGCGGGGTCCGCGGGCAGCTTGCAGGTGATCTTGACCTGCTCGAAGGTCACGCTGACCGGGCCCGAGGGCGGCGCGTCCTTCTCGAGGGACGCCGCGAGTTCGGCCCGCTCCGCGTCGAGCCGGGCGAGATATTGAGGATCGGCGCTCGGGTCGGCGCGGAACTTGGTGAGGCGCGCGTCGAGCCGCTCGAGCTCCTTGATCCGCGTGGAGCGGCTCGGGGTGACCTTCCACTCCGAAGACGCCGGCAGGCTAGCGAGCGCGGCCCGATCGATCGAGAGCTTCACCTGCGTCAAGGATTGCGCCTGGTCACCCGGCTCGAGCACGAAGCTGTGCCCGACCCGTGTGGCCGGGGCGCCGAGGCGGGTCTTCTCCTGACCCTCGGGGATCCCCGTGACGACGAGGTCGGCGCCGGGGACGCCCTCGGCGACCGCGACCGCGGCCTTGCGTGTCCCATGGACCAGCACGACGACGAGGTCGGCCCCGGCCGCGCGCATCGCCTGCACTTCGCGGGCCGCCGCCGGCACCATCGGCTCGAGCTCGCCGAGCGCCTGTCCCGCGAGCTCGGGCGCGACCACGGCGGTCACCCCGACCTGAAGGGCCGGCTTCGCGTCTTCGCCCAAGATATC
>CAZMML010000265.1:0-5672 GCA_964567335.1 uncultured Nannocystis sp.
CGTCCAGTAGCCGACCGGAGTCGGGTCGGCCATGAAGGCGTAGGCGGAGGTGGCGACGAAGAGGAGGGCGGCGAGCGCGGCGGCGAAGACGAAGCGGAGGGTCCTGGGGATCAGCCTTGACATGGGCGAAGGTCCTTGGTGGTGCGGGTTCCCTGTTGAGATAGTGGCTGAGCGAGAGACGGAGGCCAAGGCAGAGGCTTCAGTGGGCGAGGATCGAAATTGAGCGTCTTCGCGCGGGTGGCCAGGGTACACTCCCGCCGCCGTGAGCCCGGAGATCCTCATCGTTGGCGACCGCGCGCTACGCGGGGAGCTGATCCCGCGGGTGCAGGACCTCGGATACGTCGTCGTGCCGGTGCGAGAGCGCGACCTGCTGCGCCGCGTGGGGCAGAGCCCGGCACCGGGGGCAGTGATCGTCTGTCTAGGGGGCGCGGAGACCGGGGCGTCGGTGAAGGCGGCGCGAGAGGGTCGGGAGACAGTGCCGGTGCTGGTGACGGGACGGCTCGCGCTTGCAGATGCGCTGGAGCTCGGCGCGGACCGGTTTCTCGAGGTGCCGGTCGACCCGGTTGAGCTGGAGCGGGCGCTCGCCGAAGTGGTCGGGCCGGCGATGGTAGACCCCCATCCTCAGGCGCGCTCGCCTGCACAGGCCAGCCCCGAGGGAGACCCAGCCCTCACCCAGATCCACCAGACGCTGGAGGTCCTGGCGGCGAAGTTGGCGACGACGGGCGAGGCCGGCGAGGGCGACGGGATCGACCTCGACGCGCTGGGGCTCGATGCGGTGCCAGACGTCGACGCCGAGGCGGCGAGGGCCGACGCGTCGCGCACGTGGCGGAAGGTAGATCCAGCGCGCGAGCTCGACCCGCCGACCGTGAACCTGTCGACGGGCCGACGGTGGGCGCCGAGCCCGGACAGCGCGCCGGCGCGGCAGGGTTCGGCCGAACGGACCGCGCCGGTCGAGACCGCGGCGCGGCCGGATGTCGAGGAGGCGCGGCGCGCGACGCGGGAGCCCCCACGCGAGGCGACGATGCGGCTCGCTCCGGCTCGCGCGCCGACGCCCAAGGGAGCCGCGATGGACGCCCCTCGGGGCTCCGAGACGGAGCCGGGCGAGAGTACGCAGAGGGTCGTAGAGACAGGTTCTCAAGGACGTGTGCATGAGGACGCGTCGAGCGGGCGCTGGGAGCGAGCGGCGGGCCGCCGGTCGCCCGAACCCGAGGATCGGCGGGCAGGTGGGCTCGATCGAGGCCGCGAACGGCGCGCAGAGGAGCTGGCCCGAACGCCGCGCGAGGCGGCCAAGCCGATCGTTCGTACGGAGCGAGGAGTCGAGGAGCGTCGAGAGCGGACGGTGGAGATCGAGGCCCGCGGTGGGACGCGCCAGGAGGGGCGCGGCGAGGTAAGGGGTCGTTCGGGGGCGGTGGTTCCGAGCCGCGAAGGCGAGGTTCGTCGCGGGCGGACGGTGGAGATCGAGGCTCGCGGAGGGGCGCGCCGAGAGGGACGCGGCGAGGTCGGGGGGCGGTCGGGGGGGGTGATCGCGAGCCGCGAGGGCGAGGTTCGTCGCGGGTCTGGGCGTCCGGTGGAGCTCGGCGAGGTTCGCGGGCCGCGGTCGGAGCTCGGCGCGGGAGAGGCGGCGGAGGTGCTGGCGCGGCTGCGGCGGGAGCGCTTCACGGGGTGTTCACGGGTGGTCGCGTCGGGGCGCCCGGAGCGACGTCTGTGGTGGTCGGAAGGACAGGTGATCGGGGGCGAGAGCGACGCGGCGAGCGAGACGGTGCTCGGTCGGCTGCGAGCGCGGGGTCTGCTCGACGAGCGAGACCTCGAGGTCGTGGCGCGGTGGGGCGGGGGGGATCCCCGACGGGAGCTCGAGCGCCTCGCCCAGGGTCGCTTCATCAAGCCGCGAGAGGTGCAAGAGGCGCTGCGCGAGCCGGTGCGGCGGATCGTGGAGGCGATCGTGGAGGCGGGGGAGGTCCGCTACGAGCTCTATCCGGAGTCCCGAGCGGCGGCGGAGGTCGAGCTCGGGGTGCCGCTGGCGGCGCTGATCGCCGGGGGGGTACGGCGAGGGATGACGGCGGAGCGGCTCCGGACCTTGGTGGTCGACGAGCGACGGCCGCGGCTCGGGGTCCTGCATGGGCCGCCGGATCTGAACTTCGCGGCGCCGGAGGCGCTCGCCGCCGAGCTGCGGTGGCCCGCGCTGGTGGGGATCGCCGAGCGCTTCGACGGGGTGACGAGCGTGGGGCGGCTGGTCGCGGAGGCGATCGCGGATGAGGTGGAGATCCGGGCGGCGGCGTTCGTCCTCGGGCTGCTCGGACACCTCGCGCCGGAGCTCGCGGACGAGGCCGAGGGGTTGGTGGCGCTGGATCGCCGGCGGGTGCGTGAGCGCCTGCGGCTGGCGCGAGAGTCGGACTACTTCGCGGTGCTCGGACTCGATCGGGGTGCGACGCGGGCGGAGGTCCTGCGGGCGTACGCGGACCTGAGCGCGACTTTCTCGGATGGGCTCGAGCCGGCGAGCCAGGAGGCGCTCGGCGCGGAGCTCGAGGAGCTGCGCGCGGCGCTGGTGGAGGCGCGCGACGTGCTGAGCGACCCAGCGCTGCACAGCGCTTACCTGGCTCGACGCGGAGGCTCTTAGGTCATGTTGCGCGCGGTGTTCATGGGCTCGCCCGAGTTCGCGGTGCCGAGTTTGCAGGCAGCAGCGGCGAGCTGCGAGGTGGTGCTGGTGGTGACGCAGCCGGACAAGCCGGCGGGGCGCGGGCGGAAGCTGGTGGCGCCGGCGGTGAAAGACGCGGCAGCGGCGCTCGGAGTTCCGGTGACGCAGCCGGTGAAGGTGCGCGACGGGGTGCTGGCGGGTCAGCTCCGGGCGCTGCAGCCGGACCTGATCCTGGTGGTGGCGTACGGACGGATCTTGCCGCGCGAGATCCTCGAGATCCCGCGTCACGGGTGCATCAACGTGCACGCGTCGCTGCTGCCGCGCTGGCGCGGGGCGGCGCCGATCCAGCGGGCGGTGCTGGCAGGCGACGCGGAGACGGGGGTGGCGATCATGCAGATGGAGGAGGGACTCGATACGGGGCCGGTGTTCTGCGCGACGCGGACAGAGATCGGGGCCGAGGAGACGAGCGGCGAGCTCTTCGCGCGGCTCTCGACGCTCGGGGGAGAGGCGTTGGCGGCGTTCCTGCGCGAGTTCCCGGCGGTGCCGCCGGCGGTGCCGCAGGACCCGGAGCGAGTGACGCTGGCGCCGCCCCTTAAGAAGGAAGAGGGGCTGGTCGACTGGTCATGGTCGGTCGACCGGGTGATCTGCCACGTGCGCGGGATGGACCCCTGGCCGGCGGCGTTCACGGGGCGCGGGGAGCTGGCGATCAGGCTCTTTCGCGCAGGACGCTCGGCGCGCGTGCGACCGGAGACGGCTCGCTGTGGAGAGGTGCTCGCGGTCGATCGCGCGGGGTTGCACGTGGCCTGCGCGGATGGAGTGGTGCGGATCGCGGAGCTGCAGGCGGCGGGCGGGAAGCGGATGGCGGCGCAGGCGTACGCGGCCGGGAAGCCCTTCGTGGCGGGCGAGGCGCTGGTGGCGATCCGCGAGGCCGAGTAGGGGGCGCCGCGCGGGGTGCCGAGGTTCGGTCCGATGCGGTCTACTTCGCGGCCCCGCATCTCTCCGATCGCGGCGCGACCCGACACCTCCAGGCGGCGAACTTCGCCGTGACGCGCGGCGCCAGTGTGGGGCTGGAGGGCTCTGGGGAGGTTTTATGGACCGACGGGGATCGAGCGGCCGGTGGTGATCGTCCAGGTGGTCTTCTCGATCGGGAAGCGGGTGCGGAAGAGGATGGTCTTCCCGTCGGCGGAGAACATCGGGGTGTGGTCCTCGAGCTCGTTGGAGGTGAGGA
Source organism: uncultured Nannocystis sp. (assembly GCA_964567335.1). Taxonomy (GTDB): domain Bacteria; phylum Myxococcota_A; class Polyangia; order Nannocystales; family Nannocystaceae; genus Nannocystis. Next base: position 3,861 of record CAZMML010000265.1, read on the forward strand.
CGCGGAGGGGTCCGCCGGCGAGGGGGACGAGGGCGATCTCCTGTTCGCTCGTGAAGGCGACGAGGTCGCCCTTGGTCGAGGCGATCGGGTCGTAGACGGCGACCTCGTTGGTGAGGGGCGCGAAGGTCCAGGCGGCGATGTCGGGCTGTGCGACGAGGAGCTCGAGGCCGTCGCGGACCGCCTGGGGTTGGGCGGCCATGTTGACGCTGGCGAGGGTGTCGGTGAAGACTTGGGCGATCGGGGCGGGGATGTCGACGCGGAAGAGGCGGGCGCCGCGTTCGCCCCAGGTGGTGACGAGGAGGCGCGGGCCCTGCGGACCGGCGGGTGCGGGGGCGACCTGGCGGATCTCCGTGGAGGCGTCGAAGTTGATCGCGTCGACGCGGAGGGTCTTGTCCGGGTGGTCAGGGCTGAGGAAGAAGAGGCCGTCGTGGAGGTCGCCCTCGTTGGGGCTGCCAGCGACGGCGAGGGCGTCCGGTCCGAGCCAGACGGGGAGCTGGAAGGAGGTCGCGGCGGTGCGGGCGAGCTCCTGCGGGACCTCGTCGGCGGGTTTGACGAGGTAGACGACGGACTCGGTGCCGTCGTTGCGGGCGCGTGCGACGCGTCCGGAGGCGTGCGGCTCTCCGGGGTCCTCGCCGCGCGCCAGGGGGGCGGTGATGTTGCCGAGGTGGGTGAAGGCGCACTGACCGGCCTCGAGCTTAAAGAGTTGGGAGAGGCCGTCGCTGTGGATCAGGAGGGAGTCGCCCTGGGGGGAGAAGCGGAAGGAGGGGCGCCGGCCGGTCTCGTCGAGGGAGCCGCCGAGGAGCGAGGTGCAGGGGACGCGACCGGCGATCGGGTCGGCGCCGGGGGGGACGTAGGCGAAGTTCCAGGTGCGGTCGAGATCGAGGTCTGCGTTGAAGCCGGTGCTGCTGGAGAAGTGGATCCGCCGGGTGAGGAGGAGGGAGCCGCCGTCGGCGAGGGCGATCGGGTTGATGCTCTCGTGGACCCCGCCGAGCAGCGAGGGCGCGGGCTTGCCCTTCTCCTTGTCGACGAGGAGGGCGCGGGCCTTGCCCTCGATCTTGGCGACGGTCGCCTCGGCGTCGGCGATCGCGGTGTAGGCGTGGATGCCCTCCTGGACCTTGGTGCGGAGGACGATGACGTCGGGCGAGTTGCGCGGGTCGTCTCGCAGGGTGCTGGCGAGCGGCTCCTGGGCGAAGAGGGCGCTGAGCAGGTCGAGCTCGGGGCCGTTCATGATCTCGGAGGGCTTGGCGTTGAGGGTGAGCTTGTGGGGGAAGGCGTAGTCGCCCGCGGTGACGACGGCGAAGCGGTGGTGGGGCTCGAAGGCGGGCAGGCCGCCCTGGATGTCGACGCCGGTGAAGTCGACCTTGGCGGGGTCCTCGAAGGCGACGTAGGCGTAGCCGGCCCAGTCGGCGAGCTTGAGGATCGCGGCCGCGCCGGTCTCAGTGGCTTCGGGGAGCTTCTCCTTGAGCTCGTCGACGAAGGTGTCCGCGCGGGCCTCCTGCGGGACGAAGCCCCACTTCTCGAGGAAGGACTTGTAACGGATGCCGCTCTGCGGGACGACGAAGACGTGGTCGGTGTCCTCGCGGTTGCCGATCGGGGCGTTTCTCCCGTAGCGGTACCACAGCACGCCGCCAGCGCCGACGAGCAGGGCTGCGAGGGCGATGAACTTGCCGCGGTGGCTCTGACGCAGCACTTCGAGGTCGGACTGAGAGCGTTCGGCGGAGGAGGCCATGGGCGCAAGCTTGGCACACGTCGCCCGGATGGTCATGCGAGCCCGGCCGCCCGGCCGGGCGTTGCCGGGGCCCGGGGGGCGTG
>CAZMML010000266.1:0-5668 GCA_964567335.1 uncultured Nannocystis sp.
AGGTGACGGGGCCGGGCACGACCGAGGCGTCGTCGCCGAGCGCGGCCGCGACAGAGTCGAGCTCGGTCGGCTCGACGGGCACGAGCCCGACCTCGACCTCCGGACCCACGTCCGGCGATGGCACGACCACGAGCACCTCGACGGGGACGACGGGCACCTCCGGGGCGTGCGACCCGAAGTTCGCGCCGATGGTGACCTACGCGGCCGGCACGTTCAAGCTCGCAGCCGTCGACCTCGACGGCGGTGGAGGGCTCGACCTCGTCAGCGCGGACCTCGCGGGCAGCGCGGTCGCGGTGCTGCTCAACGACGGCGCGGGCGTCTTCGGCGCGGCGCAGACCTATCCCACGGGGGCGGACCCCAACTCGGTCGTGACGGCGGACCTCAACGGCGACGGCGCGGCCGACGTCGTCACCTCCAGCCTCACCGCGGCCTCGCTCAGCGTGCTGCTGAACCAGGGGGACGGCACGCTGGCGCCCGCGGTCGCGGTCGCGGCCGGGACCTTCCCCGACAGCGTCGAGGCGGCGGATCTCGACGGCGACGGGCGACCTGACCTCGCCGTCTCGCTCCCCTTCTCCGACCTCGTGCAGGTCTTCGTCGGCCTGGGAGACGGGACCTTCGCCCCGCCGATCGAGTATCCGACGAGCGACGAGCCGAGGTCGATCGTCGCCGCAGATCTCGACGGGGACGGCGCGCTCGACCTCGCGTCGGGGAACTTCTCGTCCTTCTCGATCAGCGTCCTCTTCAACACCGGCGGCGGGAGCTTCGCCCCCAAGGTCGACCTCCCGACGAACACGAACCTCGAGGACATCCTCGCGGCCGACCTCGACGGCGACGGCGCGCTCGACCTCGCGGCCGCCGAGCCGGCGCCGGACGCCATGGGGGTCCTACGCAACCAGGGCGGCGGGTCCTTCGCGGACGTCGTCGACCACGCGACCGTGAATCACCCCTACGACCTGGCGTTCGGTGACCTCAACGGCGACGGGCACGGCGACCTCGCGGTCACGGGGGTCGACGACGATCTCGTCGGACTCCTCCTCAACGCGGGCGACGGCTCGCTGGGCGCCGGGTCCAGCTTCCCCACGGGGAGCTCGCCGACCGCGGTCATCGCGGCGGACTTCGACGGCGACGGCAGGCCCGACCTCGCGGTCGCCAACGCCGACAGCGACACGGTCGGCGTGCTCCTGAACCTCGGCGGCTGCCCCTGAGCCTGGCGCCTGGGCGCCGTGGTAGGGTCGGCGCGATGAGCGAAGAGCGGCTGTCCCTCACCTTCCTCGGCGCGACCGGCACGGTCACCGGCTCGAAGTACCTGCTCGACGACCGGCGGACGCAGGTCCTGGTCGACTGCGGGCTCTTTCAGGGCTTCAAGGTGCTGCGCCTGCGCAACTGGCAGCCGCTCCCGCTGCCGGCGCGGCAGATCGACGCCGTCGTGCTGACCCATGCCCACATCGACCACAGCGGCTACCTCCCGCTGCTGGCGCGCACGGGCTTCCGCGGGCCGATCTTCTGCACGCCGTCGACGGCGGGGCTCTGCCGGCTCCTGCTGCCCGACGCCGCCCGCCTGCAGGAGCTCGACGCCGGCTACGCCAACAAGCGCGGCTACTCGCGGCACCACCCGGCGCTGCCTCTCTACACCGAGGAGGACGCGACGCGGGCCCTCTCGCTGCTCGAGCCGGTGGAATTCGGCCACACCTTCAAGGTCAAGGGCGAGCTGCGGGCGAGCTTCTCGCGCGCGGGGCACATCTTGGGGGCCGCGAGCGTGTGCGTCGAGGGTCACGGGAGGCGGGTGCTCTTCTCGGGCGACCTCGGCCGCGACGACGACCCGATGATGGAGGCGCCGGAGCGGCGGCCCGACGCGGACGTGATCCTGGTGGAGTCGACCTACGGCGACCGCGACCACCCGGACGACGACCACGGCGAGGCGCTGGCGGCGATCGTGCGGCGCACGGTCGGGCGGGGCGGCTCGGTGCTGATCCCCGCCTTCGCGGTCGGGCGCACCCAGGCGCTGCTGCTCCTCCTCTACCAGCTGCGCCAGGCCCGACGGATCCCCCACGTCCCGGTGTTCATCGACAGCCCGCTGGCGATCGCCGTCACCGAGCTCTACGAGCGCCGCTCTCGCGACCACAAGCTCGACCCGGCGCTCTGCGCGGCGGCCTTCGCGTTGCCGGAGTACGTCCAGTCGGTCGAGGCCTCGAAGGCGCTCGACCGCCGCGACGACCCCATCATCTTGATCTCCGCCAGCGGCATGGCGACCGGCGGGCGGGTCGTCCACCACCTCAAGCGCTTCGCCCCGCGGCCCGAGCACACGATCCTGCTCGCCGGCTTCCAGGCCGCCGGCACGCGCGGCGCCGCGCTCCTGGCGGGCACGCGGCAGCTCAAGATCCACGGCGAGTACGTGCCGGTCCGCGCCGAGGTCGCCGATCTCCAGGTGCTCTCGGCCCACGCGGACCGCCACGAGCTGCTCGCGTGGCTCCGAAACGGGGCGCCCCCGCGGATGGTGTACGTGGTCCACGGCGAGCCCCAGTCGGCCGACGCGCTGCGCGTGAGGGTCCAGGACGACCTGCGCTGGCCGGTCAGCGTGCCCGACTACCGTGAGACCGTCGAGCTGCTCGAGTAGCTCGCGCTCGCCTCACTTCGCCGAGTTGTCGGTGCCCCACAGGGTCGGGTTCGCGGGGGCGGACTCTACCGGCGGGGGCTCGCAGACGGGGCGCTGGACGCCGGGGTGGAAGCCGTCGCGGCGGACCTCGCGGATCAGGCGCCACATGTCGAAGCCCTCGGTCAGGAACTCTCGGACGAGGCGGACGAGCAGCTCCTGGAAGAAGAGCCTCCGGTAGGTGAAGTCGACCACCACATCCGCGCGCAGCAGGGTCGGGCGGACGAAGGTCTCGTACCCCGGCCGAACGAAGCGCTGATAGCGGTCGATCGCCCAGTGCACGTCGTGCTCGCGCTCCTCGAGGTCGCGGAGGATCCGCCCGATCAGCCGCTGGTCGGGCTCGACCTCGAGGAAGATCCGGAGGTCGAGGAGGTCGACGACCGGCTCCTGAAAGATGAAGAGCCCCTCGAGCACGATCACCGGGGTCGGCGCGACCGCCACCGCGGCGGGGGTCTGGGTCTGCGTACGGAAGTTATAGGTCGGCGCGAGCACCGACTCGCCCGCTCGCAGCGCCCGCAGGTGCTCGTAGAGCAGCGTGAAGTCGATGTGCGAGGGGTGGTCGAAGTTGATGTCGCGCGGCTCCTCGCGGGAGGTCAGCGTGCGGAAGTACTGGTCCATGCTGAGGACCGTCACCCGCGAGGCGCCGGCCTCTCGCTGGATCCGTCGCGCGAGGTAGGTCTTGCCGGAGCCGGAGCCGCCGGCGATCCCGAGGATGACAGGGTGCTGCGCCGCCATGGGGGCCGCAGCCTACCACCGACCCTGGATCCCCTTGATCATCCCGTAGGGGTAGGGCACCGGCGGAGCCGAGGCCTCGTCGAGCTGGCGGACCTGCGCGTCGCTGAGCTTCAGGGCGGCCGCCTTGAGGTTGTCCGCGAGCTGCTCAGGGGTGCGCGCGCCGAAGATCACGGAGGTGACCGCAGGCTTGCGCAGGAGCCACGCGAGCGAGACCTGCGAGGGGGTCGCGCCGGTCTCGGCGGCGACCGCCTTGACCGCGGCGAGGGTGCGCCAATTGCGTTCGGTGTCGACCGCGGCGTAGCGCTCCTTCCACTTCTCGAGCCGGGTGCCCGGCGGCGGCGCCGCGCCGCGCTCGATCTTGCCGGAGAGGAAGCCGCCGCCGAGCGGCGACCAGGGGAGGATCCCGAGGCCGTGGCGCTCGCAGGCCGGGACGTGCTCGAACTCGATGTCGCGGACCAGCAGGCTGTACTGCGCCTGCAGGCTGACGAAGTGCTCGAGGTTGTGGGTCTTGCTTGTCCACAGGCTGTCGACGAGCCGGTAGGCGGCGTAGTTGCTGCACCCGGTGTAGAGGACCTTGCCGGCGCGGACGAGGTCGTCGAACGCGCGCAGGGTCTCCTCCTCGGGCGTGTCGATGTCCTGCATGTGGATCTGGTAGAGGTCGATGCGGTCTGTCTGCAAGCGGCGGAGCGAGTCCTCGGCGCAGCGGACGATCCGGCGCCGCGCGGCGCCGGTGCCGTTCGGGCCCTTGGCCGTGCGGAAGCGGAACTTGGTGGCGATCACGACCTCGTCGCGCCGGCGCGTGCGGGCAAACCACGAGCCGATCACGCGCTCGCTGAGGCCGTCCTGGCCGTAGACGTCGGCGGTGTCCCAGAAGTTGACGCCCGCGTCGAGGGCCTGGTCCATGAGGCTGTGCGAGGTCGACTCGTCGCAGCCGACCTTGTGCATGAAGGAGTTCTCGTCGGCTTCGCCGAAGGTCATGGTGCCGAGGCAGAGCGTCGACACCGAGAGGCCGCTGCGGCCGAGGTTGCGGTATTCCATGGTCGTCCTCCCCCGCCTGGGCGGGCCAGGCGCACTCTAGACGATGTGCGGGGCGACCTGACGGCCCCTTGACCCCGGGCGCGATTTCGCTAGGGTCGCCTGGATGGCGAAGACCAAGGCGAAGAAGGGCGATCCCAAGAAGGCGGTCAAGAAGTTGGTCGCGACGCTCCAGCGAGACGACCCAGACGAGGCGGCGATCGTCGGCGAGCTTCAGGCGCTGCTCGACGCGGACGCCGCCCTCATCGCGGAGGTCGACGCGCAGCGCCTCCTCCCGAAGAGCGCCGAGAAGGGTCTGCTCGGCGTGTGCGAGCTGCTGCTCGCTCGCGGGGCCGATCCGAAGGCCCGCTGCGACGACGACTGGATCCCCGGCCTCGCCTCGATGATCAGCGCGAGCGGCGACGACGCGCGGGTGATCGCGCTCGTCGAGCAGATGGTCGCGCGCGGGGCCGACGTCAACGAGCGCGCGAACGACGAGAGCGCGCTCGACCGCGCCGTGTCGGAGTCGCTGGCGCGGGTCGAGGCGATCTTGCGGCTCGGAGCGGACGACGCCTGCGTGATCACGGCGCTGCGTTCGGCGCTCTCGGAGCGCAACCAGGAGCGGGTCGCGCCGATCGTCGCGCGGCTCCTGGGGCGGCTGGCGAGCGTCGACGCGCCGGGCCAGGACGGGCTCTCGGCGCTGCACGTCGTCGGGCTCCTCGGCGGCCCGGCGCTGCTCGCGGAGGTGCTGGCGCGCAGCAGCGACCCAGGGCACCCGGTGACGACGCCCTTCTACTTCAACTGCGACGCGTGCTCGCCGCCCGGCGGCGGGATCGTGCCGAGGGTCATCCTCCCGCGCGGGGCGACGGTCCTCGACGTGGTGACCGAGGTGCACGCGATGTACGCGGCGGCCGCTGGGTGGTACGGAGCCGAGGGGTTCGACGCCAAGCGTCGGACCGCGCGGCGCGACGACCTGGCCGCGAACCGGACGCTGCTGGAGGCGCGCGGCGTGAGGCACGGCGAGCTGGAGCGCGTGCCGCTGGACTTCGCGCCGGAGATCGACGCGTTGCTGGGCCGGCTCGCGGAGCACGTCGGCGCCGACGTCGCGGCGCTGCAGCGGCGGGCGGCGTCGGTGTCCTCCGAGGGCGTCGGTCCGTGGACCTACGTGAGCACGCGGCTCGAGAGCTGGGCGCGGGGGGTGTTCGGGGGGGCGAGCGAGAGCGCGCTAGGGGCGTGTTGGGTCGCACAAAACCTCGGCGGCGCCGGCGG
>CAZMML010000267.1:0-5656 GCA_964567335.1 uncultured Nannocystis sp.
GAACCGCCGCACCCGCGCCCGCCGCTCGCTCCGGCTCGCGTAGATGAACTCGCGGTGCAGCTCGCTCGGCCGCGGACGCAGCTTGCGGTCGCTCCCCGCCCACGCCAGCCCGCGCGCGAGCAGCGGGCCGAAGAGCAGCAGCCCCGGCGGCCGCCCGAGGTCGCGCCAGCGTCGCGCCAGCGGATCGATCTGGCCGCGACACGCCTCGTTCTCGTCGTTCACCGGCCCGCTCGACTTGGGCTCGGGCTCAGGCTCGGGCTCGGGCTCCGTCGCGGGCTTGAGGTTGACCTTGACGTTGCCGTCCGAAAAGACAGGAGACTCGGAGACCGGCTCCTCCGCCGGCTCCGCCTTCGCCGCCTTCGCCGCCTTCGCCGGCTCCCCCTTCGCAGCCCTCGCCGGCTCCCCCTTCGCCGCCTTCGCCGGCTCCCCCTTCGCCGCCCGCGGCTCAACCTTCGCCTTCGCCGGCTCTGTCTTCGCGGGCTCCGCTTTCGCCTTCGCCGGCTCCGCCCTCGCCCTCGCCGGCTCCGCCTTCGCCGGCTCCGCCTTCGCCGGCTCCGCCTTCGCCGCCGCGCCGGCCTGGTCGACCACGCGGAGCTTCACCTTCCCGACCTCGATCACGTCCTGACCGCTGACCACGGTCCGAGCCGCGATCCGCTTGCCGTTCACCTTGGTGCCGTTGCGCGAGCCGAGGTCCTCGACGAAGTGACGCCCCCGTTCGAACGCGATCTTACAGTGCTGCCGCGAGGCCCCGTCCTCGAAGGCCAATTGGAGGTCGTGGTCGGCCTCGCGGCCGATCACGATCGCATCCTTGGCGAAGCGGAGCTCCTTGCGCGGCTGCCCCTCGCGCTCGACCGAGATGTGGAGCATACGCAAGTCAAGGCTAACAAAGGCGCCCTGGCGAAGGCGCGCCCTGGGTCCCCGAGCTGCCCGGCGGAAAAGTTGGTGCCGCCCGGGCGGGCGCTTATGCTCGCGCCGATGTCGACGTTCACGGCGGAGCTCCTCGGCACGGCGATCCTGCTGGTCCTCGGCGACGGCGTAGTCGCGAACGTCTGCCTGGCGCGGACCGGCGGCCATCAGGGCGGATGGATCGTGATCGCGAGCGGGTGGGCCGCCGCCGTCTTCGTCGCCGTATACGCGGTGGCGAGCGTCAGCGGCGCGCACCTCAACCCCGCCGTGACCCTCGCGCTGGCGCTCTCGGGGAAGTTCCCGTGGGCGCAGGTCCCGGCCTACGTCGCCGCGCAGATCCTCGGCGCCTTCGTCGGCGCGATCCTCGTGTGGCTCGCCTACCTCCCCCACTTCGCCGCGACCGCCGACGCGGCGACCAAGCGCGGCGTGTTCTGCACCGCCCCGACGATCCGCGCGCCGCCGCAGAACCTCCTGAGCGAGGCGATCGCGACCTTCATCTTCGTCTTGGGGGTGCTGCAGATCGCCGCCCCGAGCGCGAGCCTCGGCGCCCTCGACGCGCTCCCCGTCGCCCTCCTCGTGCTGGCGATCGGCCTCAGCCTCGGCGGCCCGACCGGCTACGCGATCAACCCCGCCCGCGACCTCGGCCCGCGCCTCGCACACGCGCTCCTGCCGATCGCCGGCAAGGGCCCGAGCGACTGGGGGTACGCGTGGGTCCCGATCGTCGGGCCGCTCCTCGGAGGCGCCGCGGCCTCGCTCCTCCACGCCGCGGTCTTCGGCGGCGCGCTCTGACCAGGTCGTCCGGCCCGCCCCGGCCCGCCATTGACAAGCCCGCGCGCCAGGGCCGATCCTCCGCCGTGGAGCCACCTATGCGCGGATTGATGATGAACGCCCCCCTCCTGATCTCCTCGCTGATCCGCCACGCGGCGCGCGTGTTCGCGGGGCAGTCGATCGTCTCGCGCACGGTCGAGGGGCCGATCCATCGCACCAACTACGCCGAGATCCACGAGCGCTCGCAGCGCCTCGCCCAGGCCCTGAGCGCGCTCGGCGTCCGCGCCGGCGACCGCGTGGCCACCCTCGCCTGGAACGGCTACCGCCACGTCGAGACCTACTTCGCGGTCTCCGGCATGGGCGCCGTGTGCCACACCCTCAACCCCCGCCTCTTCCCCGAGCAGCTCGCCTTCATCCTCCAACACGCCGGCGACGTCGTCCTCCTGTGCGACCTCACCTTCGTCCCGCTCGTCGAGAAGCTCGCCCCCCGCTGCCCCGAGCTCCGCGCCGTCATCGTCATGACCGACCGCGCGCACATGCCCGCGGCGCCCGGCCTCCTCTGCTACGAGGACCTCGTCGCGGCGCAGCCCGGCGGCTACGAGTGGCCGCTCCTCGACGAGGACGCCGCGTCCTCGCTCTGCTACACCTCCGGCACCACCGGCGACCCGAAGGGCGTCCTCTACACCCACCGCTCGACCGTCCTGCACTCGTTCTCGATCGCCCTCCCCGACATCTTCCACCTCGGCGAGCGCGAGGTCGTCCTGCCCGTCGTGCCCATGTTCCACGTCAACGCGTGGGGCCTCCCCTACGCCGCGGCCATGACCGGCACCCGCCTCGTGATGCCCGGCCCGAAGCTCGACGGCGAGAGCCTGTACCGGCTCTTCGAGGACGAGGGCGTGACGATGACCGCCGGCGTACCCACCGTCTGGATGGGCCTGCTCGCCCACCTCAAGCAGATCGGCGCGCGCTTCAGCACCCTGCGCCGCGTCGTGATCGGCGGCTCCGCCGCCCCGGAGGCGATGATCCGGACCTTCCAGGACGAGTACGGCGTCGAGGTGCTCCACGCCTGGGGCATGACCGAGACCAGCCCGCTCGGCACCTTCTGCGCGCTCTCGCCGGAGATGAGAACCTGGCCGAAAGACCAGCAGCTCGCCGTGCAGCGCAAGCAGGGTCGCCCCGCCTTCGGCGTCGAGCTTCGGCTCGTCGGCGAAGGCGGCCGCGAGCTCCCGCAGGACGGGAAGGCCGCGGGCGACCTGCAGGTCCGCGGCCCCTGGGTGTGCAGCGGCTACTACAGGCTGGACGCCTCCGAGGCCCACCGGGACGGGTGGTTTAGCACCGGCGACGTCGCCACCATCGACCCCGCCGGGTTCATGCAGATCACCGACCGCTCCAAGGACGTGATCAAGTCGGGCGGCGAGTGGATCTCCTCGATCGCCCTCGAGAACCTCGCCGTCGGCGTCCCCGGGGTCGCCGAGGCCGCCGTGATCGGCGTCCCTCACCCCAAGTGGGCCGAGCGCCCCCTCCTGATCCTCGTCAAGGCGCCGGGCGCCGAGGTCGACCCCCGCGCCGTGCTCGCCCACATCGCCGCGAACGCCCCCCGCTGGTGGATCCCTGACGCCGTCGAGTTCGTCGACGCCCTGCCGCACACCGCGACCGGCAAGATCTCGAAGCTCCAGCTCCGCGAGCGCTTCCGCGACTACGTCCTCCCGAGCGGCGAGTGAGCTCACCGCCAGCGCTCACCCCGGGATCGAGCCGAAGGGCGGCTCGGGTGGGGCGGCGACTCAAGGGCTCCAGACCACGGCGCGAAGCAGTGAGAGCAACGCTCCAGCCCGCGAGCGCTTCCGCGACTACGTCCTCCCGAGCGGCGAGCGGGCTCGCCGCCAGCGCTCACCCCGGGATCGAGCAGAAGGGCGGCTCGAGCACGAGCTCATTCGCCATGTCGACGATGCACTCCGACTCCTTGGGCGTCGCCACCAGGCGGATCTGCTCGAGGTCCGTCGTGTCCACCTGGATCTCGATCGCGTCCGCGAACTGCCCCGGTTGCAGCACCTCCGGCGCCTCGACGCTGGTGATCAACATCTCGACACCCATCTTCGTCCCGTAGACGTCGATCACCGCCCCCGCGGTGAGCGGCGCGCCGCCGGTGTTGCCGAGCTGCACCCAGATGTCGACGATCCCGTTGCCGCTGCACTCGTTGATGCACCCGTCCGGCGAGATCATCTTGAGGTCCGGCGCGAGGAGCCCGTCGGCCGGCGAGAGGTCACCGGAGCGGAAGTTGTTGTAGGTCGCCCAGTTCGGCGCCGGCTTGTCCGGGATCTCGCCGTGATCGCCGACGTTGGTGATGCTGTAGGCGTGCTGGTTCCAGATCTTCCGCCCGGGGCGCCACGACTTGTCCTGGTCGCCGATCACCGAGATCCCGTAGTTCGTCTGGATCAGGTTGTTGTGGACCACGATGATCTCGACCTGGCCGTCATTGTCGACGTCGACCACGATCGGGTACTCGATCAGCGTGCCGCTGTTGTGGCCGTCGTAGAGCAGCTTGGTCGCCCCGTCGACGCCGGAGTAGACGTAGAGGTTGATCTCGTCCGCGTAGACGACATCCGCGATCCCGTCGCCCTCGAAGTCATAGACCGACGAGCCCGTGATCGCGGAGCTCGCGTCCTGGGTCGGCTTCTGCCATAGCACGGTGCCGTCGGTGTCGAACACCACGTACCCCGCCTTGCCCGCGACGCCGACCTCCGGCTTCCCGTCGCCGTCGTAGTCGGCGATCGTCGGCGGGCCGCCGACGCCGGCCGGGTTCGGCACGTTCCAAACCATCCCCCCGCCCGCAGTCTGCAGCCGCACCGACCCGGGCGAGACGACCACGATCTCGGGCCCGCCGTCGCCGTCGAAATCGGCCACCGCCGGGTAGCCGTCGGGCTCGTTCGTCGACCACAGGTGGCTGCCGTCGGCGTGGTAGATCGCGTTGCCGACGATCACCTCCTGCTGCCCGTCGTTGTCGACGTCGACCGCGAAGGACGTGCTCCCGTAGGTCGTCGCCCCGGTGCCGTACATCCCCTTGCCGCGCAGGCTGCCGTCGTTGTTGAGGATCACACGGCCGATGATCACCTCCGGCTTGAAGTCGGCGTCCATGTCGGCGATCGCTGGCGCAGCCATCGCCGCATAGGCGATGTCACCCGGGTAGCCTGCGCTGGTCCACTTCAGCGTGCCGTCGTGTTCGAAGATCTTGACAGAGGCGCCTGCGCCGCAGACCGCGATCTCCGGCGCGGGGTCGTCGTCGATGTTCCCGACCGCGATCCCCGAGCTCGCCAGGATCCCCTGCCCGACGATCGAGAGCAGCTCCTGCTGGCCGTCCCCGCTAACCGCCCGCAGCACCCCCGCGTCGAGGTACGCCTGGCCGGCGTAGGTGACATAGAGGACCGCTGGAAGGTCACCGTCGCTCCCGTACACGCCGTCGCCGTCGTCGTCCGTGATCGAGGCGACCACGGGCGCCATCATCACCTGGTTGTACCCGGGCGCGACCGCGAAGGTCTGCTTGGACCACTCGACCACCGGCGTGAAGGTGCCGATGTTCGGCTCGGTCTTACAGTCGGCGTTGAAGGGGCCGACGAAGCCCTTCGGCGGATCGTCGCCGCAGAAGCCGACGCCCCCGGTGTCGCTGGTCGTCGCGGCGCTCGTGCCCGAACCGGCCGTCCCCGCCGTTGTCGTGGTCGAGCCCGCGGTCTCCGACGCGGACTCCGAATTCGAACCGGATCCTCCGCTCGTCCCGGTCTCGCTCGCGCCAACGGACGTCGTCGGCAGCGTCGTCTCGGTCACCGTGGAGGTCATCGACGCAGCCGTCGTCGTCCCGCTCGCGCTCGCGGTCTCGCGGCCGTCGTCGCCGCACGCGCACAGGGCCGAGCACATACTCACCGAGATCGAGAACAGGGTCCGCCGCATCATAATCTGCAGGGTATACTCGATCCTGCCGGGTCAGATCTGC
>CAZMML010000268.1:0-5653 GCA_964567335.1 uncultured Nannocystis sp.
TGTCAAAGTGCTGCCTGCCCTGGTGAAGGAGACGCGCATGAACCCCTGGACCAAGTGGATCCTCCTGGCGACCCCGCTCACGCTGGCGAGCTGCCGTTCGAACGCGGTCGCGCCGATCGGCACGGTGACCCCGGGCGACCCGAACGGCAACAACGGCAACGTCTCGCTCGCGCAGGGGCAAGGCGGCCTCGCGTACGAGGCCCCGCCGCACCTCTTCACCCCGCGCCAGCACCCCGCGCGCAGCCACTTCGACCCGCCGGCCCCGGACATCGCGCGCCTGCCCAAGCTCGTGCAGCGCATGGACCAGTGCTACGGCGGCGGCTCCCCCTCGATCGCCAAGAGCAGCGGCGGCGGCGGCGGCCAGCCGATCGCCACCAACACCAAGCCGCCGCGCCCGACCCCGAAGCCCAAGTACAAGCAGGTCCCCTACCAGCCCTACGGCGGCGCCAGCGGCGGCACCGCGTCCTCGACGCCGGCGACCACCACCCCCAGCGCGCCGCCGACGGCCGGCGGCAGCGTCGGCCTCTCGGGCAGCAAGGGCGGCAAGGGCGGCGGCGTCGGCGCCGGCGCCGGTCGCGGTGACATGGCCTCCGGGCCAGCCCCGACCAAGCCGAGCGACCAGCCGAGCGGCGCCGACTCGCGCTCCCGCCGGGCCGAGGCCGAGGAGGCCCCGCGCGCCCCGATGCCCGCCCCGGACGCCTCGGTCGCGGTCGCCAAGAAGGATTCTAACGCGGTCGAGAAGACCGAGAGCCGGCGCGAGCGCAAGAAGCGTGAGCGCGAGGCGCAGCGGAACCAGAGCGCCTCGGCCCCGGCCGCCGAGGCCAAGGCGGCCGAGGGCTACGCCGGCGCCGCCGACGAGGACGGCGCGATGATCGCCCAGGAGCCGCCGCCGCCCTCCGAGGACGACCAGTACAGCGACTGGGGCCAGGCGACCTACCTCTCGAACGACGACACCATGAGCCTCTCGTCGGCGCAGCGGGTGATCTTCGCCATCGACAAGTTCCTGCCGGTCCCGCTCGAGCACATCCGGCCGCACGAGCTGCTCAACTACTTCTCCTTCGAGACCTCGGCGGTGCAGGCGACCGACGACTTCTCGGTCCTCCCGGAGATCGCGCCCGACCCGAAGCAGCAGGGGATCTACAACCTCTCGCTGGCGATCCGCGGCCGCGCCGTGGACAAGCAGGCGCGCCGCAACGCCAACCTGACCTTCGTCGTCGACCGCTCCGGCTCGATGAGCGACGAGGGCCGGATGGAGTACCTCAAGCGCGGCATGAAGAAGATGATCGGCGAGCTCAAGACCGGCGACCTCGTCAACGTCGTCCTCTTCGACCACGAGGTCTGCGTCCCGCTCGAGAACTTCGTCGTCGGCCGCGACAAGACTGACGTGCTCGAGAAGACCATCGAGCGCATGAAGCCGCGCGGCTCGACCGACGTCAACGCCGGCCTCACCCGCGGCTACGAGCTCGCCGACCGCGGCTACAACCCGACCTACAACAACCGCGTGGTCCTCGTCACCGACGCGCTCGCCAACACCGGCGTCACCGACACCCGCACGATCGCCATGGTCGGCAAGTACTACGACGACCGCAAGATCCGCCTCTCCGGCGTCGGCGTCGGCACCGAGTTCAACGACGCCCTCCTCGACAAGCTCACCGAGCGCGGCAAGGGCGCCTACGTCTTCCTCGGCTCCGAGGCCGAGGTCGACGCCGTCTTCGGCGCCCGCTTCATCTCCCTGCTCGAGACCACGGCGATGGACGTCCACTTCCAGCTCCACCTGCCGCCCTCGCTGCGGATGAACGTCTTCTACGGCGAGGAGAGCTCGGCGGTGAAGGAGGACGTGCAGGCGATCCACTACTTCGCCAACACCTCGCAGCTCTTCCTCTCCGACCTCATGGCCCGCGGCGGCAAGCTGCGCCCGGAGGACCAGATCATGCTCACGATCGAGTACCAGGACCCGGAGACCGGCACGCCGATGGTCGAGGAGCGCGCCTTCACCCTCGGCGACATCACCCGCGAGGCCTACAACATCCGCAAGGGGCGCCTGCTGATCTCCTGGGCCGACCGCCTCGCGCTGCTCGCCTCCCGCCCCGCGCCGATGGGCTACGGCCCGACCGCCGGGACCTGGATCGACGAGACCGGCTTCCAGCAGTGCGAGCAGGGCAAGTCTGATCTTCGGGACATGTCCCAGGGCATGAACGACCCCGAGGTCACCCGCGTCCTCGGCCTGTGGGACAAGTTCTGCGCCCGCTACGAGGCGCCGCGCAACCCGACCCGCCGCGTCCCCACCTCGGACGCGGGCGGCTGGCCCTCCGCCCGCTGAGGCCCAGGCGGACGCGGACCCCGGGCGCCCGCCCGGGGCCCGCGCTCACACGCAAGGCGCCGACATCGCCACGGTGTGGGCGCAGTGGACCGCCGGGTCCGTCGCCGCCACGGTCAGGTGGTAGAGCCGACACGCGAGCGTGTCGCCCGACACGTCGCCCGCGTCGTAGGGCTCGGAGCCGTCGAAGCCGGCGCACTCGCTCGCGCAGGTGGGCGCGTCGGGCCACTCCGTCGGACAGATCGCGCCGGCGATCGTGCAGAACCCCTCGCAGGGCTCGCCGCACGCGCCGCCGCCGCTCGGCCCGGCGTGGACGCAGTGGGTGTCCGCGTCCATCCCGGCCGCCCCGGTGTGGTAGAGGCGACACGCGAAGCTGTTGCCCGAGACGTCGCCGTCGCCGCCGGGCCTGAAGGTCGCGCATACGCCGGCGCAGCTCTCGGCGCTGACGTACTGCGCGTTCTTGCCGGTGCAGTTCGTCATGATCTGCGCGCAGTACATCATGCAGCGCGGGTTCATCGGCTCCCCGGTCGAGCCGCTCGTCCCGCTCCCGCTGGTCAGGTCGGTGGTGCTCGTCGGCTCACTCGTCGAGCCCTCCGTCGACGTCGCGCTCGTCGAACTCCCGGCGGACGTCGACCCTGTTGTGCTCGTCGAGCCGGTCGTCGAACTCGAACTCGAACTCGAACCCTCGGTCCCAGTCTCAGTGGTCATCGGCTCGCCCGGCTTGCAGCCGGCGAGACTCAGGAGGAGAGCGACGCTCAGAGTACGGATCATGGGTGCATCTTCGCGCACCCGCCCCCGCCCGTCAAAGACACGCCCAGAAAGCGCGAGCGCCCCGCTCGAGGGCGGGGCGCGACGCGTGGCCAGGGGCCCGCGGATCACATGCAGGGCGGGGAGGCCGCGACCGTGTGGGGGCAGTGGGTCGACGCGTTGGCCGCGCTGCTCGAGGCCACCGTGAGGTGGTAGAGCCGGCAGGCCAGCGTGTCCCCGGCGGCGTCGCTCGCGTCGAAGGGCTCGGTGTCCATGAAGCCCATGCAGGTCGTCATGCAGGTCGCCTCGTCGGGGTGCTCGGTCGGGCAGGTGGCGACGGCGATCGAGCAGAAGCCCTCGCAGTTCGACCCGCACGCCCCGGCGCCGCCCGGGCCCGCGTGCACGCAGTGCGTCGCGGCGTCCATCGCCGCGGCGCCGGCGTGGTAGATCCGGCAGCCGAGCGTGTTGCCCGACGTGTCCGCCGCGGTCCCGACGGGGAAGGCCTTGCAGGAGCCCATACAGCTGTCCATATCGGCGTACTGGGAGTTCGCGGCGCTGCAGTTGGTGGTGATGGAGGAGCAGTAGTCCTCGCAGGTCGGGGTCCCGCCGCCGGAGCTCGAGCCGTCGGTCATCGCCGCGGTCGAGGTCGGGTTGGAGGTCGAGCCCGCCGTCGTGCCCTCGGTGTCGGTGTCACCACCACCACCGGGACATCCGGTCAGCGCCAGGGTCGCCAAGAGGGTCAAGCTGCTCAAGAAGTTCTTCGCGTGAATCTGCATGCGGTCTTAATCTCGCCCAGAGGCTCCCCGCTGCCAACATCTTTCACCGCGCCGTGCAGCGTAACGCCCTGTGTGCGACGTGCTGCACACCTTGAACCTACCAAAATTCTCTCGCCCGCCAGCTTCGTGAGACCCCTGGCCGACGTCCGCACCTCGCCTCAACGCCGACTGACGGCGAAGGCGACCGCGACCTCGAGCCCGAGCGAGAGCTCCACCCCTCCGAGACCGAATCGGCGGACGCCCGAGGGATCCGCGAGGCCCACCGCACGGGCGCCGCGGTCGAACACGAAGCTCCCGCCGAGCTCCGCGCGCGGGCCGATGCGCACCCCGTACACGCGACCCCCCGAGGGCCGAAGGCGCAGTCCCGGGCTGATGACGATCGACCCCCCGAGCAGCGGTCGACTCGGCGCTTCGCTCGTCCCTGCGAAGAGCGGCGCCTGACCTCCCGCGCTCGCGGCCCACCAGGGTTCGCACGTGATCATCACTGTGATCGGCATCTCGAAGCGCCCTCGACGCACTCCGTAGCCGACGCCCACGCCCACGCGAACCCGCCCGAGCGCGTAGCCGCCAGAGGCCCGTCCGAGCCCGCGAACCTCGAGCGACGCCGTGATCCCGAGGGGCGCGCGCGCCACGAGCCCGAGCGCTCCCCCCGCGCCCGTCAGGGGTGCGGCGTAGCGCGGTGAGAGGCCCACGACGGCGGCGCAGCGGGACGCGGTCTGTTCTCTTGAACAGGCGGCTCCTGCGCGCCAGCTCCGGTCGACGGATCCGGCGCGGGCGGCCCCGGGGGCCCCTCGGGCTCTGGCTCCCCCGCCGTCGCCGGCTCCGGCGGGATCTCGACGTCCTCCCGGTCCGGGACGACCTCGCCCTGCTCGACCGCGAAGATCAGGCTGGCGGCCGTGCTCGCAACCACCCGCACCTCCTGACCGACCTCGACGGCGAAGCGCCGCTCGTACGCGCGACCGTCGGAGGTGATCAGGCGGAGCTCTCCGCCCTCGTGCGCGGGCGGCTCGCCGCTCTCGCCGGTCGCGCGGACGATCTGCACGTAGACGTGCGGGGAGGCGGGCGCCCCCCCCTCTCCGTGCCGCGCGATCACCAGCCGCGGCAGACGCAGACGCAAGGCCGCGAGGACCGCCGCCTCGTCGAAGCCCACGACCTCCACGCGCGCCTCCGCGAACTCCTGCGGGGTCGCGGGCGGGGGCGCGGGGACCACGGTCTGCGCCGCGATCACGAGCCAATGAGAGAACGCGATCGACATCGGCGCTTCGAACCCGCCGCGGGCTCACTCGCAGCTGACGACGCACACGGGGCCCCCGAGGAAGGGCGAGTCGACGCAGCACTCCTCGCCCTCACAGGACTCCGGGCAGGGACACGCGTCACACTCCCCCAGGGGCTCGAACTCCCGACACTCTCCGGCGACACAGACCTCATGCGCAGGACAGATCTTGTCACAGTCCCCGCAGTGAAGCGAGTCGCTCGTGAGGTCGACGCACGCCCCCGCGCACTCCTCCAGCGGCGCCTCGCACCCCGCGACGCACTCCTGCTCCTGACAGGCGTAGCCGGTCGCGCAGGTCGACTTGCACGCGCCGCAGTGGCCCGGGTCGGTCCGCGTGTCGGCGCATGCGCTCCCGCAGCGCTCCAGGCCCTCGCGGCAGCGGCACACGTCGTCCTCGCAGATCTCGCGCTCGGGGTCGCAGCCAGCGGTGCAGGGGCAGGTGTCCGCGGCGACGCACTCGCCGTCGCACTCGACCTGCCCGACGAGGCACACGCCGTCGCCGCAGAGCGAGGGCTCGACGCACGTGTCGCCGCAGCGTAT
>CAZMML010000269.1:0-5634 GCA_964567335.1 uncultured Nannocystis sp.
CGTCGCCAGCGCAGACGGCGAGTTCTCCCTCGATGAGAGCTGCGACCGCTGGCCCCTCCGCAAGTCCGGCGGCCGGGCCCGCCTCGGGATCTACAGCCTCACCGGCGAGTTCTCCGGCTGGTCCGAGCCTCAGACCTTCGACGTGCCCTACTACTCCTGCAGCGTCGCGCCCCCGACTCCCGCCGCGCTCCTCCTCGCCCCGCTCCTCCTGCTCCGCCGCCGCCGCCCGCGCCGCTAGCAAGCCCCTCCCGGAGCTGGGTCGGCCGCTCACCCGGGGCGTCCGCTGGGCTCGGGACGCGCTTGAGCGGTGACGGCGCCGCACAACCCTTCTCCGTCCGTGACGACGGCACGTCGCCGCTTCGGCGCGCGCGAACCTCACCTGGCCTTGACAGATGACCGTGGGTCATTTATAAATGACCCGCGGTCATCGTCCGTGCGCGACCTTGATCGCTGTCTCATCATCAAGGATCTTCGCGACATGTCCTCTGAGCTCAAGGCCCACAACCCCTCGAAGGCCGTCCTGATCACCGGCTGCTCCTCCGGGATCGGAAGGGCCGCCGCGCTGCGGCTCGCCGCCGCCGGCTACCCCGTCTACGCCACGGCCCGGCGCCCGGACAGCATCGCGGACCTCGCGGACCGCGGCTGCCAGCTCCTCCCCCTGGACGTCTGCGACGAGCGCTCCATGGCCGCCGCCGTCGCCGCCGTCGAGGCCGCCCACGGCGCCGTCGGCGTGCTGATCAACAACGCCGGCTACAGCCAGTCCGGCGCCGTCGAGGCCGTGCCCCTGGACCGCGTCCGCGCCCAGTTCGAGACCAACGTCTTCGGCCTCGCGCGCCTGACCCAGCTCGCCCTCCCCAAGATGCGGGCCCAGCGGTGGGGCAAGGTCGTCAACATCAGCAGCATGGGCGGCCGCCTCGTCTTCCCCGGCGGCGGCTACTACCACGCCACCAAGTACGCGGTCGAGGCGATCAGCGACGCCCTCCGCTTCGAGGTCCGCGGCTTCGGCGTCGACGTCATCCTCGTCGAGCCGGGCCTGATCCGCACCAGCTTCAGCCAGGCCGCCCTCGCGACCATGGACCCCCCGAGCTCCCCCGTCGACCACGTCTACGCCGACTTCCACACCACCGTCGCCCGCGCCACCAAGGAGTCCTACGAGAAGGGCCCCCTCGCCCGGCTCGCCGGCAGCGCCGACGACGTCGCCGCCGTCATCGAGAAGGCGATCACCGCCCGCCGCCCCCGCGCTCGCTACACCGTCAGCGCCTCCGCCAAGCTCCTCCTCACCCAGCGCGCCCTCCTCAGCGACCGCGCCTGGGACGCCTTCCTCCGCACCAGCTTCCCCTCGCCCGGCGCCCAGGGCTGATGGCCCGGCCGACGCACGCCGCGGCGGCCCGCCCCCCATCTGGCTCAACGGACAGATCGTGCCATCGACACGGCCAGGTCTTGACGACTCTCCCCCGAGACTGGCCCGGTGAGACTCTCCCCGCCGAGCTGTCCGCGGGGCAAAGCTTCATGTGCGCCATGGGACAGCCACCTCGCCACCTCCCCGCGCCGCGGCCTGCCGCCTGCGCCCCCCAGGCCGGGCGTACCCGCCCGCCCTCGGACATTCACCCCGCCCCGCCACGGATGCTCACGCGCTCGCCCGCCCGCCCGCGCTTGAGCCCCGGCCTGACTTGAACCACAGTTGTCCTGTGAGCTGGGCTCTCACCGTCGGCGCCAGCGTCACCGCCGCGGCCGCCGCCCGCTGGTGGTCCGAGGAGCGCCGCCGAGAGGCGCGCGTCCGCGAGCTCCAGGACCTCAGCGACGACGACGAGGCCGCCACCAGCGCCGCCCTCAGCCCCGAGCTCGCCGAGCTCGCCCGCCAGGCGCGGCTCGTCCGCCACTCGCTCTCCACCCCGATCCGCCGCTGGGAGACCCCCCTCGTACGCGAGACCCCGTGGGGCCGCCGCGCCCGCTGCGACGAGTACGACCGGGCGATCGGCGAGGCCCGACGCGCCCTCTGGGAGTGGCTCCTCCTCTTCCGCCGCCTCGGGGACCGCGACCGTCACCTCCTCCTCGGCCTCGGCCTCTCGCCCGCCCCCTTCTACGCCGCCCTCTTCCGCCCCGGCCTCTTCGACCGCACCCACGACCTCTGGGAGGAGGTCCTCTACCCCGAGGCCCCCGACCTCGCGCGCGCCTTCACCGAGCTCCGCCGCACCATGCTCGAGCTCCGCGCCTTCGAGGCCGCCCTCCTCGCCGGCGCGGGCGACCCCTACCGCCGCTGACCGAAAGGACCTGTCCTCTCCGTCACACGGCCCCGCCCGCGCCCACCAGCTCGAGGTCGAGGCTGAAGAGGTGCTCGTCGACCCGGAACACCCACCGCGCCGACCCATCGGCGATCGTCCCGAAGGTCCCGAGCACCCGCCGCCGCTCGACCCCCGTCCACCGCTGGCGCGTCGCGTGCACCTGCAGCGCGTGCTCGAGCCGCGCCCCGCCCGCGCCCGCACGGAGCGTCGCCCGCAGCTCGATCGCCAGCTCGAGGTCCCCGCCCTCGAGGCGGACCCGCTGATCCATCGCAGCCTCCGTCCCGACCACCGCCGTCACCAGCGGCGACGAGAGCACCGCCCCGCGCGCGTCGAGCTCCGGCGAGGACGCCCCGAGCTCCAGCGAGGGATCGTCGTAGCGTCGCAGCACCGCCCGCAGCTGCGCCACCTCCGAGGCGCGCAGCCCCGGCGTGAAGTCCCGCACCGGCACCGGCCCGGCCGCGCCGCCGTGCCGCCCCGGGTCCGGCCGCACCTGCGGCGGCGGCGTGAAGTCGATCGTCCGCGTCAGCACGAGCAACGCCGCGGCCGCCAGCGCGAGGTACGCGTGACGCCCGAGGAATGCCCGCAGCGCGGCCCAGCGGGAGCTGCCCTGGCTCATCCCCGACGGATGACACGAGCCCCGCCCCGCGGGCAATTTTCTGGCTCAGCCGCGGGGCGCGAGCGCCACCCGACGCCCTCAGCCCCCTGCGACCGTCGCGTGCCGCCGCGCCACGTCGACGTGGATCACCGTCGGCGGCGCGAAGCACTCGTCCGTCGTCGCGTTGACCATCAAGACATCGCCCTCGCGCCAGCTCCCGCGCCCCTGATGGATGTGCCCGTACACGTGCAGCATCGGCCTCACCTCGCGCACGCGCGCCAGCAGGTCCGCGCAGCCCGCCCGCGCGCGCTGCAGCGCCTCCGAACCGCGCCAGGTCCCCACGCTGTCGCCGAAGCCGCGCGGCGGCCCGTGCGTCACCAGCACGTCGACGCCCTCGGGGATCAGCGCCCACTTCTCCGCCAGCCGCGCCCCCCGCGGCAGGTTGAAGGCCCAGTCGTTGTAGGCCGGCTGCCAGGGGCTGCCCCAGAAGCGCAGCCCGCAGCGCTCGAGGCCGCTGTCCTGCAGGTAGTCCAGCCCCTGCAGCAGCGCCCGCGCCGCCTCCGGCTGGTCCTCGAGGCAGCGCTCGTGGTTCCCGGCGATCACGATCTTGTGGGGGTGCGGCTGCTGGCGCAGAAATTCCGCCGCGGTCGTCAGCTCGGCCAGCGACCCGCCGCGGGTCAGATCACCCGCGTGCAGCAGGATGTCCCCCTCGGGGATCTGCAGGTCTCCGTGAAAGAGGTGCGTGTCCGCGAGCGCGACGATCGTCAGCACGACACCATCGTCCCACAGACTGCGCCCACCCGACGGTCGGGACAGAGGAGCCGAGCCCCCGCGCCCGCGCATAGCGCGCCGGCCCGCGCGGTTTGACCCCTCTGGCGACCTGAGCTAGGGAATCTCCGCCATGACGCAGGAAACCGCCCACCCCGACGACGGACCGCCGAACTTCATCCGAGAGCTGATCGTCCAGGACCGCCAGGCCGGCAAGCACGGCGGGCAGGTGGTCACCCGCTTCCCGCCCGAGCCCAACGGCTACCTGCACATCGGCCACGCCAAGTCGATCTGCCTCAACTTCGGCATGGCGGCCGAGTTCGGCGGCCGCTGCCACCTCCGCTTCGACGACACCAACCCGGTCACCGAGGACGTCGAGTTCGTCGAGTCGATCCAGGAGGATGTCCGCTGGCTCGGCTTCGACTGGGGCGAGCACAAGTACTTCGCCTCGGACTACTTCGAGCAGCTCTACAAGTACGCCGAGGACCTCATCCGCGCCGGCAAGGCCTACGTCGACAGCCTCACCGCCGCCGAGATCAAGGAGTACCGCGGCAACTTCTACAAGAAGGGCACCGCCAGCCCCTACCGCGACCGCCCCCCCGAGGAGAGCCTGGGTCTCCTCCGCCGCATGCGCGCCGGCGAGTTCGCCGAGGGCGAGCACGTCCTCCGCGCCAAGATCGACACCGAGTCGGGCAACATCAACATGCGCGACCCGCCGATCTACCGGATCAAGAAGGCCCACCACCACCGCACCGGCGACGCGTGGTGCATCTACCCGATGTACGACTACGCGCACTGCATCTCCGACGCGATCGAGCGCATCACCCACTCGATCTGCACCCTCGAGTTCGAGGACCACCGCCCGCTCTACGACTGGATCCTGGGCCAGCTCGACGTCCCCGGCGACCCCCAGCAGATCGAGTTCGCCAAGCTGCAGCTGACCTACACCCTCCTCGGCAAGCGCAAGCTCAAGGAGATGGTGCTGACCAAGATCGTCTCCGGCTGGGACGACCCCCGCATGCCCACGCTCTCCGGCCTGCGCCGCCGCGGCTACACCGCCGAGGCGATCCGCTCCTTCTGCGAGCGGATCGGCGTCTCCAAGCGCAACGGCATGGTCGACGTCAGCCTGCTCGAGCACGCCCTGCGCGAGCACCTCAACGCGACCAGCCCGCGGGTGATGGGCGTGCTGCGCCCGCTCCGGCTGACCCTCACCAACTGGCCGGAGGGCCAGGTCGAGTGGCTCCACGCGCCCTACTTCGCCGACGAGCCGCAGCGCGGCACCCGCCCCGTGCCGCTCGCGCGCGACCTCCTGATCGAGCGCGACGACTTCAAGGAGGTCCCCGTCAAGGGCTGGTTCCGCCTCAGCCCCGGCGCCCGCGTCCGCCTCCGCCACGTCGGCGTCGTCACCTGCGACGAGGTGGTCAAGGACGCCGCCGGCGAGGTGGTCGAGCTGCGCTGCTCCCTCGACCCGGGCTCCCGCACCGGCGAGGGCCCCAAGGTCAAGGGGACGATCCACTGGCTCTCGGCCGCCCACGCGCTGCCCGCCGAGGTCCGCCAGTACGACCGCCTCTTCAACGTCGAGGACCCGAACGACGTCCCCGAGGGCGTCCACTTCACGACCAACCTCAACCCGAACTCGCTCGAGACGATCGCCGACGCGCGGGTCGAGCCGAGCCTCGCCGGCGCGCCCGCCGGGACCCGCGTCCAGTTCGAGCGCCTCGCCTACTACTGCGTCGACCGCGACAGCAACGAGGAGCGCCTGGTCTTCAACCGCACGATCACGCTGCGCGACTCGTGGGCCAAGGTCGAGGCCAAGACCTGATCACACGCGGGGCCCACACGCGGGGCCCGAGGGCCGTCTCCGGCGAGACCCGGGGGGGGGGGGGGGGGGGGGGGGGGGGGGGGGGGGGGGGCCCGGCCCCGGCGGCCGCGGCCGCGGGCGGGGGGGGGGCGGGGGGCGGCGGGCGCGCGCCGGCGGGGGGGGGGGGG
>CAZMML010000270.1:0-5613 GCA_964567335.1 uncultured Nannocystis sp.
CGTGTCCGGCATGCCCGGGTCGACCACCGTCACGCACACCGGGTTCGAACTGCCCATGTTGTTGGCGTTGTCGATCGCGGTGCACTTGAAGCAGTAGTTCCCAACGGGGACGTTCACCAGGTCCCACTGGAAGGGGCTCGTCGCGTCGCTCGCCTGGAACGCGTCGTTCATGAAGAGCTGGACCTCCTTGACGCTCCCCGAGTCGTCGTTCGCGGTCGCGAACGCGGTGAAGTCCGCAGGCGCGTCGAACATCTGCCCCTCCGAGGGGCCCGAGATCACGCAGGTCGGCGGCATCGTGTCGGGCGCCGAGGGCCCGAAGAGCCACATCAGCTCCTTGTGGGAGTTCTGGCCGTTCGGGCAGAACATCTGGTGCTGGGAGTTGCACTGGATCCCGATCCCGCCGCCGTCCAGCGCGAAGCACTGGTCGATGAAGGAGGGGTCCCCCCCCGCGTTGTAGGGGTTCATGATGTCGTTCTCTTGCTGCACGTGCTCGAGCCCGTACGCGTGGGCGATCTCCTGGCTCATCGTCGTCGCCTGGGTCGCGGCCGAGAACTGGTCGTTCGCGCTGTGATACGCGAACACGATGTTGCGCCCCTGCTGGTCGCCGCAGTCGAGCGGCGCGATCCCCAGCACCCCGCCGCCGAAGGGGTTGGTCGGCGTGTTGACGCACATCGTGTAGTTCCCGCTCTGCGGTCGCGTGTCCGTCACGTTCACGTCGTAGGGCATCCAGTCCGAGATCAGCGCCTGCATCGACGCCGCCCGCTTCGGCCCGTCGCCGTAGGACGAGTAGGTCATCGCGAAGTCCGGGAACTGACTGACGTTCTGTGACGAGTCGTCTTCCCCGCCGGTAAACTTGATCGTCACCCCGTCGTAGTTAAGGAAGAAGGTGTTGGACTTCGCCACCCCCGCCTCCAGCGGGTCCAGCGGCGCCGCCTCGAGCTGGTCTTGCAGGTGCTGCGGGAGCGGGCGCGGGTCCGCCCGGCGCGCGGCCGGCTCGTTAGCCGCCTGCGCGCTTCCGCCGAGCAAGCATGTTCCGAGGGACAGGAGGGCGAGGCGCGAACCGTGGGTGAGCAGGTAAGGACGGTAGGACATGGGCGACTCCAGGTGCGACCGATTGTCACCCTAGGAGGCCTCACGCCGAGACACAAGCGTTTTTCGCAGCCCCGTGAAACTTCGCCGCTTGCACGCGCAACAACCATCCGGGGCGTCCGTGAGCCTGCGCAAGCCCTGGCCCCGCTGACGGCGAGGAGCCCTCGGCTACCCTCCGCCTCACCTGTGCCCGGGGGCCCTGCATGACCCACGTCCTCGTCCTCGGCGGCGGCGTCATCGGCCTCTCCACCGCAGCGACCCTCCTCGCCATGGGCCTGCGGGTCCAGGTGTGCGCGCGCGCCTTCGTCGCCGGCACCACCTCCGCCGTCGCCGGCGCCTTCTGGTATCCCTACCGCGCCTACCCCGAGGAACGCGTCGCGCCGTGGGCCCGCGCCAGCTACCGGCGCTTCGTGGAGCTCGCCCGCGATCCCGCCACGGGCGTCCGCCCCCGGGAGGCGCTCGAGATCTACCCCGCTCCGACCGCCGCGCCCCCCTGGGCGCGCGAGCTCCCGGACTTCGCCGAGCTGGGACCGAGCTCCTTGCCCCCCGGCTACGCCGGCGGCTACCGCTTCACCAGCCTCGTCGTGGACACCTCGCTCTATCTCCCCTGGCTCCTGCGCCACGTCGAGGCGCTCGGCGGTGAGCTCCGCGAGCGCACGTACAACGACCTCGACCAGGCCCTCGCCGAGTGTCCGCGCGTGGTCTGCTGCGCCGGCCTCGGCGCGCGCGAGCTTGCCCCCGACCCCGCCCTCCACCCCGTCCGCGGTCAGGTCGTGCGGGCGCGAGACCCCGGCATGACTCGCGTCTGGGTCGATGAGCACAGCGGAGGGATCACCTACATCGTCCCGCGGACGCACGACGTGATCCTCGGCGGCACCTCGGACGAGGGCGCCACGGACCTCACCCCCGACCCGGCGCGGGCCCGCGAGATCATCCGCCGCTGCGCCCGCCTCGAGCCGGCCCTCGCGGACGCCGAGATCCTCTCGATCGCGGTCGGCCTCCGACCCGTCCGCCCCGCGGTCCGACTCGAGCTCGAGCGGCGCCCCCGCGGGGTCGTCGTCCACAACTACGGCCACGGCGGCGCCGGCGTGACCCTCTCGTGGGGCTGCGCCGCCGACGCCGCGGACCAGCTCCTCCGCGCCTGACCCTCATGTCCCACACGCTCACGCACCTGCGCCAGCTCGAGGCCGAGGGGATCCACATCATCCGCGAGGTCGTCGCCGAGTTCGACAACCCCGTCCTGCTCTTCAGCGGCGGCAAGGACTCGGCCTGCATGCTTCACCTCGCGCGCAAGGCCTTCCACCCCGCGCCGCTGCCCTTCCCGCTGCTCCACGTCAACACCACCTGGGACTTCCGCGAGCTGCTCGAGTACCGCGACTGGTTCGCCCGCGCCCACCACATGCGCCTGATCGTCCACACCAACGAGCAGGCGATCGCCGAGGGCATCAACCCCTTCGACACCCCGACCCCCAAGTACAGCGCCGCGATGCAGACCCAGTCGCTCGTCGAGGCGCTGCGCCGCGGCGGCTTCGACGCCGCCTTCGGCGGCGCCCGCCGCGACGAGGAGAAGGCCCGCGCCAAGGAGCGCGTCTACTCCTTCCGCAACCGGCAGATGCAGTGGGACCCCAAGAACCAGCGGCCCGAGCTGTGGAACCTCTATAACGGCAAGGTCAACCCCGGCGAGAGCATCCGCGTCTTCCCGCTCTCCAACTGGACCGAGCTCGACGTGTGGCTCTACATCCACCTCGAGTCGATCCCCCTCACGCCGCTCTACTTCGCCAAGGCCCGCCCCTGCGTCGAGCGCGGCGGCGCGATCATCGTCGTCGACGACGCCCGCATGCGCCTCCGCCCCGACGAGACCCCCGTCATGCGCACCGTCCGCTTCCGCACCCTCGGCTGCTACCCGCTGACCGGCGCGGTCGAGAGCCCCGCCCGCACCGTCCCCGAGATCATTGAGGAGATGCTGGTCGCCACCCACTCCGAGCGCCAGGGTCGCCTCATCGACTACGACGAGGCCGGCAGCATGGAGCAGAAGAAGAAGGAGGGCTACTTCTGACCCGCACCGCCTCGCCCGCCCCCTCGCCGCCCGCCCCTTCGCCGCCCGCCCGGGCCCCCTCGCGCGCATGACCATCGACATCCACGCCTACCTCGAGCGCCACCAGCAGAAGGAGCTGCTGCGCCTGCTCACCTGCGGCAGCGTCGACGACGGCAAGTCGACCCTGATCGGCCGGCTGATGCACGACACCCGCGCGATCTACGAGGACCAGCTCGCCGCGATCCGCCGCGACAGCGCCCGCCAGGGCACCACCGGCGGCGAGATCGACCTCGCGCTGCTGACCGACGGCCTCCAGGCCGAGCGCGAGCAGGGCATCACGATCGACGTCGCCTACCGCTACTTCAGCACCGAGCGCCGCAAGTTCATCATCGCCGACTGCCCCGGGCACGAGCAGTACACCCGCAACATGGCGACCGGCGCCAGCAACTGCCAGCTCGCGATCATCCTGATCGACGCCCGCCACGGCGTCATGCCGCAGACCCGCCGCCACAGCTTCATCTGCGCGCTGCTCGGGATCCGCCACCTGGTCGTGGCCGTCAACAAGATGGACCTGGTCGACTTCAGCAAGGCGACCTTCGAGGAGATCCGCCGCAACTACACCGCCTTCGTCGCCGGCCTCGGGATCCAGGACATCACCTTCATCCCGATCTCCGCCCTCGCCGGCGACAACGTCGCCGCCGCCAGCCAGCGCACGCCCTGGTACCCCGGCCCGCCGCTGCTCGCCCACCTCGAGAGCGTCCACATCGCCTCGGACCACAACCTCCAGGACCTGCGCTTCCCCGTCCAGCTCGTCCTCCGCCCCGACCAGCACTTCCGCGGCTTCGCCGGCGCGCTCGCCTCCGGCGTCGTCCGCGTCGGCGACGAGGTCATGGTCCTCCCCTCGCGCGCGCGCACCACCGTGCAGCGGATCGTCACCTGGGAGGGCGACCTCCCCGAGGCCTTCGCGCCGATGTCGGTCGCCCTGGTCCTCGGCGACGAGGTCGACTGCAGCCGCGGCGACACCCTCGTCCGCCCCGGCGACGAGCCCCAGGTCGCCCACGAGCTCGAGGCCATGGTCGTGTGGATGGACGAGCGCCCCTTCGTCCGCGGCCGCTCCTACCTGATCAAGCAGACCACGCGTACCGTCCCCGGCGAGCTCGACGCCCTCCTCTACCGCGTCGACGTGAACACCCTCGCCCGCGCCCCCGCGCACTCGCTGGCGATGAACGAGGTCGGCCGCTGCCTGCTCGCCCTGCACCGTCCGCTCGCCTTCGACCTCTACGCCCGCAACCGGGCCACCGGCGCCTTCATCATCATCGACCGCACCACCAACGGGACCGTCGGCGCCGGCATGATCGTCGAGCGCGGCGAGCGCAACGGCGGCGATCCCTGGGCGCAGGGCGGCGTCGACGAGGGCGGCGCCGACGCCCGCAGCCCGATCCCCCGCGAGGCCCGCGAGGCCCGCGCCGGCCAGAGGGCGATCACCCTCCTCCTCACCGGCCTGCCCGCCTCCGGCAAGCGCACCCTCGCCTACGCGCTCGAGCAGCGCCTCTTCGCCGCGGGCCGGAGCGTCGCCGTCCTCTACGGCCCCGCGATGCGCCGCGGCCTCTCGCGCGACCTCGGCTACTCCGCCGACGACCGCAGCGAGAACCTCCGCCGCGGCGCCGAGGTCGCGCGCCTCTTCAACGACGCCGGCCTCCTGTGCATCTGCGCCTTCGTCGCCCCGCACGAGGTCGTCCGTCGCCGCGCCCGCCGCGTGATCGGCGAGGACCGCGTGCTCGAGGTCTACCTCTCCGCCCCGGCCGCCGTGTGCCGCGCCCGCGACCGCACCGGGATGTACGCCCGCGCCGAGGCCGGCGAGCTCAAGGCCTTCCCCGGCGTCAGCGCCACCTACGAGGCCCCCGAGCACTCGGACCTCGTCCTCCCCACCCACGAGCTCGACGAGAGCGCCTGCGTCGACGCCCTCGTCGCGCTGCTCCGCCAGCACGGCGCGATCCCCTAGCGCTGCAAGCACGCGGGGCCTGAACAACCTCCCCGGCGAGACCCGACCCCGCCGGAGGGGTCCCCGCGAGACGGCGGGCTCCCCCGTTTCACGTGCTCGGCGCACCCTCGCTGCGATGCGTCCACTCGCCCGGCGACGTGTCACTCGCGTGCGCACACTGGCGCCTGCGCGCGGTGAAACGGGCTCCGCCCCGCCTGCCCGGGCCTCGCCCCGCACATCCTCCTCGGCCCCGCTCCTACACCGATGTGCGAGCACCCGAGCCCAGCCGAGCACGCCACGCGCGCCGGCAAGGACTCCAGGTGGACCCGGCTGGGGGCGACCGAAGGGCGTCCCCGGCCGGACCCATGGTCACTCCGAACCCACACCCGAACGAAGCCCAGGACCGGCGCGCGCGTCGCTGCGGGGGGTAGCCGCCTGGTGGTGGGGGGGGGGGGGGGGCGGGCCCACGGGGGGGGGGGGGGGGGCGCCCGAAGGGGGGGGCGGCCGG
>CAZMML010000271.1:0-5576 GCA_964567335.1 uncultured Nannocystis sp.
CCGCCACCGCCCCGAGCACCATCGTGCCGAGGATCGCGCCGATGTACGACTCGAAGAGGTCCGCGCCCATCCCCGCGACGTCGCCGACGTTGTCGCCGACGTTGTCCGCGATCGTCGCCGGGTTGAGGAAGTGGTCCTCCGGGATCCCCGCCTCGACCTTGCCCACCAGGTCCGCGCCGACGTCGGCCGCCTTGGTGTAGATGCCGCCGCCGACGCGGGCGAAGAGCGCGATCGACGACGCGCCCATCGAGAACCCGGCCAACAGGTTGACCACCCGGCCGAACTCCCGCGCGCCACCGTCGACGTCCGCCAGCGCGTTGAAGTGGCCGAGGAAGAAGAGGAAGAGCGAGCCGAAGCCGACCAGGCCCAGGCCCACGACGCACATCCCCATCACCGCGCCGCCCCGGAACGCCACCGAGAGCGCGGGCGAGAGGCCGCTCCGGGCCGCCGCCGCCGTGCGGACGTTGGCGCGGGTCGCCACCCGCATCCCGAAGAATCCGGCCAACCCCGAACAGAGCGCGCCCGAGACGAACGCCAGGCCGATCATCGGCGAGGATGTCTGCGTGTCCGCGGTCACCATCAAGAGGCCGGCGATCACCAGCACGAAGAGCGCGAGCACCCGGTATTCAGCCGCGAGGAAGGCCATCGCGCCGCGGAAGATCTGCTCCGCGATGCCCTTCATTCGGTCCGTGCCGGCGTCCTGCTTGGAGATCCACGCCGCCGTCGCGACGGCGTAGATAAGGGCGAGGGCGCCGCAGGCCGGGACGGCGTACAGCAAGTTTTGGATCGGCATATCCACGGGGGAGCTTCCTTTGCGACTCGGGGCGACGCCCCGAGGGGGAGGCCGGCGTCAGGCGCCGGGTCAGGTTGTGTTGAACTTGTTCATCGCCGTGACGACGCCCTCGGTCATCACGCAGCTGATCGCGCGGACGGCCCGCGCGAGCATGTCGTCGACAGTCGGGCGCTCGTCCGGCCCGAAGACCGAGAGCACGTAGTCCGCGACGTCGCCGCGGAGCGGCCGGCCGACGCCGAGGCGGATCCGCAGGAAGTCGCCGGAGCCCAGGAGCTGCACGATGTCACGCAGCCCATTGTGCCCCCCGTGACCCCCGCCCTTCTTCACCGCCACACGGCCCAGGTTGAAGTCGATCTCGTCGTGCAGGACGAGGATCTGCCCCGCCGGCACGCGGTGAAACTGCGCCGCCGGGGCGACGCTCTGTCCGCTGCAGTTCATGAAGGTCTGTGGCTTCAGCACGACCACTCTGCCGACCGCGGGGACATTCACGCTCGCCACCTGGGCCTTGAACTTCTCGCCGAAGCTGGGCCGCGGCGAGAGATCGTCGCACCAGGCGTCGATCGCCATGAAGCCGACGTTGTGGCGCGTCCGCGCGTAGCGGGCCCCGGGGTTCCCGAGGCCCACGAGCAACCATGGCATCGGCTCGGCCACGCGCGCACGCCCTCATCGCCCGCTCACTTCTTCTTGGCGTCCTTCGCGGGCTCCTTGGCGTCCTTCGCGGGCTCCTTCGCAGGAGCGGCCTTCGCGGGCGCGGCCTTCTTGTCGGCCTTCTTGTCGCCCGCGGCCTCTTCCTTCTTGGCCTTCGCCGGCTCGACGTGCGCGATCGGGTGGTTCGCGTTGTCGAGGATCTTGCCCGCGGGGAAGCTCAGGTCGCGGACCCGCAGCGTCTGCGCCGCCTGCATCGGGCTCACGTCTCCGGGATGTCAGCCGGCTTGCAGAGCACGTGGACGTAGCGGGCGAAGGTCTTCAGCGTGCCGCCCGCGGCCACGCCCGCGGCGCGGCCCTGGTACTCGATCGGGAGCCGAACCTCGATCGGCCGGCTCGGGTCGATGCGCAGGAAGTCGACGTGGAGGATGTTGTCCTTCACCTTGTCCATCTGGTGGTCGGCGATCATCACCGACTCGACCCACGCCTTCCCCTCTTGCTCGATCTTCAGGGAAAACCACGTGTTGAGCTTGCGCTTGGGGTCGATCGCCTTGCGCAGCGCCGCCGGGCTGACGCTGATCGCCAGGTGCTCGCCGCCCTGGCCGTAGACGACCCCCGGGGTCTCCCCGGTCGCCCGCAGCTTGCGCGCCGCGCCCTTGCCCGTGCCGGGACGGATCTTCGCGCTGAGTTCTCGTTGCTGGTTCATGGTTCCTCGCTTCCTTCTCGCCGTCGGGTGGGTGCCGCAGATCGGGCTCGCCGCCGACGCGCAGAGCTCAATAAAAGAGGCTCGAGATCGAGTCTCCGTGGTGAATCCGCTTGACCGCCTCGGCCAGCAGCGGGCCGAGGCTCACGACCGTCAGCCGCTCGCAGCGCGCCAGCCGGTCCTCCTGATCGATGCTGTTGGTGACCCAGATCCGCCGGATCGAAGATCGGTTGATGCGCTCGATCGCAGGCCCAGAGAAGACCCCGTGGGTCGCGACCGCGAAGACCTCGGTGGCCCCGTGGCTCAGCACCGCGTCCGCCGCGTTGCAGAGGGTGCCCGCCGTGTCGATGATGTCGTCGATGAGGATCGCCCGCTTGCCGGCGACCTCGCCGATCAGGTGCATCACCTGGCTGACATTGGGGCCGTCGCGGCGCTTGTCGATGATCGCCAGCGGGCACTCGAGCAGCTTCGAGTACTGCCGCGCCCGCTCGACGCCCCCGGCGTCCGGGGACACGATCACCACCCCCGGACCGCGCAACCCCTCGAGCTTGAGGATGTCGCGGAACACCGGCGTCGCATAGAGGTGGTCGAAGGGGATGTTGAAGAAGCCCTGGATCTGCCCCGCGTGGAGATCCACCGCCAGCACCCGGGTCGCCCCCGCCGCGGTGAGGAGATCCGCCACCAACTTGGCCGAGATCGGCGTCCGCGGCTTGACCTTGCGATCCTGTCGCGCGTACCCGAAGTAGGGCATCAGCGCCACGATCGAACCGGCGCTCGCCCGCTTGAGCGCGTCGATCATGATCAGGAGCTCCATGAGGTTCCGGTTCGGCGGCGAGGAGGTCGACTGCATGATAAAGCAGTTGACGCCGCGGACGTTCTCCCCGATCTCCACGAAGATCTCACCGTCGGAGAACCGCTCCACTCGGGCGCGCCCCGGCATGATGCCCAGGTGGTCACAGAGCTCGGCCGTCAGCGGAGCGTTCGAGTTGCCACCGAAGATCGTCAGGGTCTTGTTCAAGCGCGGCTCCTCGGGGGTGGCGCGGAAGAATTGGGGCGGTAGGATTCGAACCTACGAATGGCGGAACCAAAACCCGCTGGCTTACCACTTGCCGACGCCCCAGAATGGCACCGCCGCTGACGACCGCGGGGCCGCCAGAGGGCGCGCGCTTTATAGGATTGCGCCGCCCACACTGTCAACCGGCCCCGCTCGTCAGCCTCTGAGGCGGATCTTGCGCACGCTCACGCCTCGCCGGGCCGCTGGGGGACGGGCCTCGCTGGGACCGCGGGGGGGACGGGCCTCGCCCGCAGGTCCTTTGGACCATGGTCCCGAGACCGGCTTGTGAGATCTCTTGCTGAAGTCCCATCGTGTGCCCGTGCGAGCCCCTCACTCCAGCACCTTAGATCTGTGTGTTAGCCTCGCGGCCCCGCAGAGGAGACGACCAAGTCTATGTCGCCCACGCTCAAGTCCCACGGACGAGTGCGCCGCACTCTCGCCCTCTTCGCCGTCTCCGGCGGGCTCGCGCTCGCTGGCCCCACGGCCGTCGCCGCCCCGGCACCGACCCCAGCGCCGGCCCCGGCCACCAAGGCCGCGCCCAAGCCCGCGGCCGGAGCCGCCGCGCCGGCCAAGCCGACCGCCAAGAAGGGCGGGCTCGCGTTCGACCTCCCGATCCAGGAGTTCACCCTCGCCAACGGCTTGCGCGTGTACCTGGTCGAGGATCACTCGACGCCCTCGTTCAACATGAGCCTGATCTACGACGTCGGTTCGCGTGACGAGGTCCAGGGCCGCACCGGCTTCGCGCACCTCTTCGAACACATGATGTTCGAGGGCAGCAAGAACGTCCCGCCGATGGGGCACCTCACCTTCGTCCAGCGCGTCGGCGGCAACAACAACGCCGGCACCAGCTACGACACCACCCTCTACTACAACAACCTCCCGAGCCAGTACCTCGAGCTCGGCCTCTGGCTCGAGTCCGACCGCCTCCGCTCGCTCGAGATCACCGACAAGAACTTCGAGAACCAGCGCTCCGCCGTCAAGGAGGAGAAGGCGATGCGGCTCGACAATGTCCCCTACCAGACCGCGATCCAGAACTGGCTCAGCGACGCCTGGAAGGGCACCGGCTACGGCCACTCGGTGATCGGCAGCCTCGAGGACCTCGACGCCGCCAAGACCGCCGACGTGCAGGCCTTCTTTGACAAGTACTACGCGCCCAACAACGCGGTGCTCGTGTTCGTCGGCGACCTCGACTTCGCCGACCTCAAGGCCAAGGTCGAGAAGTACTTCGGCGACATCAAGCGCGGCCCCGACCGCGCGCCGACCGCGATCGGCCAGGTCGACCGCAGCAAGCCGATGGAGGTCAGCGTCGACGACCCGCTCGCGCAGCAGACCCTCTACCTGCTCGGCTGGCACACCGTCGGCTCCAGCCACCCCGACCGCTACGCGCTCGACCTCCTCGGCAACATCCTCCTCGTCGGTGAGTCGGCCCGCATCCCGAAGATCCTCCAGGACGAGAAGAAGCTGGTCGCGTTCGCCGGCGGGACCCACTTCGCCCAGCGCGACGTCGGCCTCGTCTTCATCAGCGCCCTGCCCCTCCCCACCAGCAACTTCGACCAGATCAAGCAGGTCATCCGCGAGGAGGCCGGCAAGGTGCAGAAGAGCGGGATCACGGCGAAGGAGCTGCAGAAGGCGATCAACGCCAAGATCATGGAGGTCGTCGAGACCCTGGCCACCAACGAGGGCCGCGCCGGCGCGATCGCCACCGGCGCCCTCTTCCACAACGACCCCAAGTACGTCCTCACGGAGCTCGACAAGTACCAGCAGGTCAAGCCCGCGGACATCAAGCGCGTCGCCAGCGAGTACCTCGGCGCGAACTGGCTCACCCTCGAGATCAAGCCCGGCGCCAAGAGCGGGTCGATGATGGGGAGCAACTAGAGGATCTGACCTCAAGGACAGGAGCCACCACCATGTTCACGCGCAGCACCCACCTCCCCGCCCTCGCCGTCCTCACCGCCCTCGTCGCCTGCGGCAAGCAGCAGGTCGAGACGAAGCCGCCCGATCCGACCCCGCCGCCGGTCACTCAGCCCCCGCCCGTGGCCGAGGCGCCCAAGCGCGTCTATCAGGACCCCCCGCCGCCCACCGAACCGCGGCAGGTGCAGTTCCCGGACCTCCAGAAGGTCGTCACCAAGAACGGCCTCGAGGTCTACGTCGTCGAGAACCACGAGGTCCCGCTGATCACCGCCCAGCTCGTGATCAAGGCCGGGACCATGGACGACGAGCAGCGCGCCGAGATGACCGCCGCGATCCTCGGCGAGGGCACCAAGACGCGCTCCAAGGCCAAGATCGACGAGGAGATCGAATTCGTCGGCGGCAGCCTCAACGCGGGCGCCGACGTCCACGACACCAGCGTGTTCACGCAGGTGCTCAAGCGCGACATCAAG
>CAZMML010000272.1:0-5565 GCA_964567335.1 uncultured Nannocystis sp.
CGCGGTAGATCCGGTGGATCAAGGGCATCGGCGCGCCCGCGGCGAGGACGACGCGCAGCGCCTCGACCGTGCGCAGCGGGTGACCGGCGGGCATGCGCAGCGGGACGCCGGCGCGCTGGGCCCCGCGGCGCATGTCGTCGAGGTTGTGCCGGGCCTTGGCGGGGCCGAGGGTCGCGGCGAGGTTCTGGGCGACGCCGCGGGCCTTGAAGACGCCGCCGAGGAGCATCGGCCGGACCTCGAGGGCGGCGCCGACGCGGGCCGCGAGGGCCTCGACCTTGGTCGAGGCGAGGTAGGCGAAGGGGCAGGAGAAGTCGAACCAGAACTCGAGGGTCTTGGGCACGGTCTAGCCTCCCTGCAGCCACTCGGCCGCCTGGCGCGCGTAGTAGGTGAAGATGACGTCGGCGCCGGCGCGGCGGATCGACAGCAAGCTCTCGAGCGCGACCTTCTTCTCGTCGAGCCAGCCGCGCTCGGCGGCGGCCTTGAGCATCGCGTACTCGCCGCTGACCTGGTAGGCGGCGAGCGGGAGGTTGGTCGTCTTGCGCAGGGCGTGCAGGACGTCGAGGTAGGGGCCGGCGGGCTTGACCATCAGGATGTCAGCGCCCTCGACCTCGTCGAGCTCGGCCTCGCGGAGGGCCTCGCGGGCGTTGGCGGGGTCCATCTGGTAGGTCTTCTTGTCGCCGCTGCGCGGGGCCGAGTCGAGCGCGTCGCGGAAGGGGCCGTAGAAGCCGGAGGCGTACTTGGCGGTGTAGGCGAGGATCGAGACGAGGGTGAAGCCCTGGCTGTCGAGGGCCTCGCGGAGCGCCTGCACGCGGCCGTCCATCATGTCGGAGGGGGCGACGATGTCGGCGCCGGCGCGGGCCTGCTCGAGCGCCTGCTCGCAGAGGACCTCGACGGTCTCGTCGTTGAGGATCCGGCCGTCCTCGCTGACGAGGCCGTCGTGGCCGTCGGAGTTGTAGGGGTCGAGCGCGACGTCGGTGACGAGGACGAGGTCGGGCCAGCGGTCCTTGAGGCGCCGCAGCGTGCGCGGCACCAGGCCGTCGGGGTTGTAGGCCTCGCGGGCGTCCCTGGTCTTGAGCGCCTCTTCGACCGCGG
Source organism: uncultured Nannocystis sp. (assembly GCA_964567335.1). GTDB lineage: Bacteria > Myxococcota_A > Polyangia > Nannocystales > Nannocystaceae > Nannocystis. The sequence continues at coordinate 1,093 of CAZMML010000272.1, forward strand.
GGAAGAGCGCGAACATCTGGACGCCGACGGCGCGCGCCGCCTCGACCTCCGCGAAGAGGCCGCGCGGGCCGAGCCGCGAGCAGCCGGGCATCGAGGCGATCGGGACGTCGCCCTCGCCCTCGTGGATGAAGAGGGGCAGGATGAAGCGCTCCGGCCCGAGCGTCGTCTCGCGGACGAAGGCGCGGATCGCGGGGTGCTGGCGGTTGCGGCGCGGCCGCGAGAGCATGTGCAGTGCCATCGTCGACCTCACTCGCCCGGGACGCCGAGGGTCTTCAGTTCGCGCAGGGCGGCGCGCAGGCGCGCGGCCGCGTCGGCGAGGGCGGCGCCGCTCGCGTGGCGGTCGGCGTTGGCGAAGTCGAGGTCCTGCATGCCCTCGGTCGGGACGACGTGGAGGTGGGTGTGCGGGACCTCGAAGCCGGCGATCATCAGCCCGACGCGGAGCGGGGCGAAGGCCAGCATGAGGCCGCGCCCGACCCGCTGGGCGACGGTCATGAGGTGCGCCGAGAGGTCCTCGTCGAGGTCGATCCAGTGGTTGACCTCGGCCCGCGGCACGACCAGCGTGTGGCCGGGGCGGAGCGGCGCGATCGAGAGGAAGGCGCCGCAGCGCTCGTCCTGGTAGACGAACTGCGCGGGCAGCTCGCCGCGGAAGATCCGGGTGAAGACGGAGGGCATGGCGGCCGCGATCCTACACCCCGCGCCGGCGAGGGGCCGGGCGCGGGGCGGGGGACGCGGTGAGCTTGCGCCCTGGTCAGAAGGGATCGATGACGGAGGGCTTGGCCTCGGGCTTCTTCTTCGGCTGCGGCGTCGGACGCGGCTTGGCGGCGGGCTTCTTGACCTCGCCCGCGGGCGCCGCGGGAGCGGCGGGCGGAGCAGTCAGCGCCGCGCCCTCCGGCGGGACCGCTGGCGGGCCCGCGGGCGGGGGCGGCGGGCCCGCGTTCCCGGGGGGCGCGCTCGGGGGCGCGCCCGGGGGGGCGGGGGGCTGCGCCGGGTGGGGCGCTGCCGCGGCCGCGACGGGGGCCGGGGCGGGCGGAGGCTCGCCCTGGCTGAACACCATCAGGGCCGCGACGGCGAGGCCCATCGCCGCGATCCCGCCGCCGATCGCGATCGGGAGGAAGTTGTTTCGGGGCGGCGCGACCACCTGGATCGGGGCCATCTCGCTCACCGGCGGGACGGCCCGCGGGGGCGGGGCGGGAGGCGGCGTCGGCTCCGGCTCAGGCGCCATCGTCGGGGTCATGGCGAGCTCGTCGACGAGGCGTCCGAGGAGATCATCGAAGGCGACAGCGTTCTTGCGGTTGATTGGTTGGGCAGCCATGGTCGGATCTCCTTGCGTTCGTCGCGCTCTGGGCGCGCGCCCGCGGTCGCGGGGGTCCGGACGATCGGTCCAGTCCCCGCGGCGTGGGCTTCAACGCGGCTGCGAGGGATCGGGTCTGAGGACCGCAGGTCCCGGGAGCAGCCAGGGTACGCCGATTCCTGGAGCCAGCGCGAAATTGAGCTTCCTTTCGGATCCGCGCTCCGCTAGGTTCGTGCGCGCCTGCGAGCATGCGGGCGAAAGGACCACCATGACCAAGATCCACCAACACGCCGCTGGGACCGTCACCTGGGCGGACCTGATGACCCCGGACCCGGATGGGGCCCGTCGCTTCTACCGCGCGCTCTTCGGCTGGGACTTCGCGGTCGGCCCCGCCGAGACGGGCAACTACACGATGTGCCAGGTGCAGGGGGACAATGTCGCGGGCATGGGGCAGCTCCCGCCGGGGGCGCCCTTTCCGTCGGCGTGGACGATCTACTTCTCGACCCCCGACGCCGCCGCCTCGGCGGCGCGCATCGCCGCGCTGGGCGGCCAGGTCATGATGGGGCCGATGGACGTCATGCAGGAGGGTCGCATGGTCATGGCGATGGACCCCTGCGGCGCGGCCTTCGGCCTGTGGCAGCCAGGTCGGCACCAGGGGGCGGGCCGCGTCGACGAGCTCGGCGCGATGTGCTGGCGCGAGGTCGCGGTCCGCGACGTGGCGGCGGCGCGGGGCTTCTACACGGCGCTCCTCGGGCTCGAGGCGCGGCCGCTCGGCGCGCCGGGGGTGGTGTACGAGACGCTGCACTGCGGGGACCAGACGGTCGGCGGGATCATGCAGATGGACGCACACTGGCCGGCGGACGTGCCGGCGCACTGGATGACCTACTTCGCGGTCGAGGACGCCGACGCGGCAGCCGGGCGGGTGACCGCGGGCGGGGGCAAGGTCTGCGTGCCTCCCTTCGACACCCCCTACGGGCGGATCGCGGTGGTCAACGACCCCTGGGGCGCGACCTTCTCGATCATGAAGATGGCCCAGGGATAGCGCTGGGACGCCACGCCCTCGGGCGCATCGTCGGGCCGGTCAGCGCCAAACGAGCGGGTGCACGTGCACGGGCACCCGCTCGCGCGCGCAGTCGGGGGAGTTGCGCTGGCAGGTGGCGCGCCAGGCCGGGAGCTCGTCGGGCGGTCGGTGCGAGAGGAACTCGGTGGTCGCGGCCGGGGCGTCCGCGGCCTGGAGCTCGGAGAGCGCGAGCGCCTGGAGGCGGAGGAGGTCGTAGTTTCGCCGGGCCCCGGAGCGCAGCCCGAGCTGCGCCTCGCTGAGCGCCTCGCCGGGCCGACCGGCGCTGCCGAGGGCGAGGGCGAGGGCCGAGTGGGTGAAGGGGTCCTTCGGGGCCGCCTCGACGGCGCCGCGGAGCGGGGCGATCGCCTGCTCCCAGCGCCACACGGCGGAGTATGCCTGGCCCTTGAGCCACATCGGCGCCGGGTGGCCCGGAGCGAGCCGCTGCGCCTCGTCGGCGAGGGCGGCGGCGTCGTCGACCCGGCCCTGCTGGGCGGCGGTCGCGGCGAGGCCGGCGGTCAGCGCCGCGCGCAGCTCGGCGGCCTCGGGGGGCGCGAGCTCGAGGCCGCGTTCGAAGGCCTGGCGGGCGCGGCCGACCTGCTCCTGCACCTCGCCGAGCAGGCCGAGGCCGAGGGTGTACATGCGCTCGGCGTCGCGGGTGGCGTCGCTCCGGGTCGGGGCGCCGACGCCGAGCCACACCTCGGCGCGTGCCAGCTCGGTCTCGGGTTGGGCGGCGCAGGGGTCGACGCGCTCGCCGGTGAGGCGGGCGGTGGCGGCGGTGAGGGCGCGTCCGCGGCGGGAGCGGCCCTCGGTGCAGGTGACCTCGCGGAGCCCCTCGGTGCGGCTGCGGTGGACGACGCGGGCGAGGGCCCGCAGCGGCCACGACTTCATGTCCTCGGGGACATCGACGGCGAAGCGGACGACGCGGGCGTCTCGGGGGGCGATCGTGTGGTCGTAGCCGAGGCCGCGGAGGTCCTCGATCTCGCGCGCCCACTGGGGGACGCCGTTGGCGTCGAGCATCGCGGAGCCGAGGCGGTGGCCCTCGGCCGCGCGGGCGAGGACCTCGCCGCCGGGGCCGACCAACTCGAGCTCGACGCGGGTGTCCTGGGCGTCGCGGGTGCCGCCGGGGAAGTTGTGCCCGACGCCGAGGTTGCGCACGACGACGTCGAGGAGCGCGCGCTTGCCGGCCTGCAGCGGCGCGCCGTCGGCGGGCAGGTGCTCGGCGCCGCCGTCGATCCGGGCGGCGGCGACGTCGACCGACACGACCCCGGCGCGGAGGAAGTCCTGCGCCCGCGCGACGCCCTCCGCGTCGCCGCGGATCGCCGCCAGCCAGGTGTGCCCGCCGAGGAAGCGGTGGGAGATCACGGTGCCGTCCGGGTCCGTGGCCGGGTCGGGCCGGGTCGCCGGCTCGCGCTTCATGTGGCACGAGGTGCAGGTCTCGCCCTTCACGCCGTGATCGATCCGCATCACCCGGCTGCCGGCGTACTCGGAGTGCAGCCAGGGGGCGATGTCGTCGGTGCCGGGGAGGTAGTGCGGGTGCCCGGTCGCCTCGCTGAGGAAGGCGCGGTGGCACGAGCCGCACATCTGCGGCGTGCCGAGCGCGGCCGGGCGCGCGGCCTGCTTGTGGGCGGCGACGCTGGCCGGGTCGCGGGCGTCGGGCGCGGCGAGGTCCTGCGCGGCGAGGCGATAGCTGCCGTTGCCGTCGAAGGTCGCGTGCTCGATCGTGTGGCAGGTCCGGCAGGTCACGCCGGCGTGCGCGCGGGGGTCGCGGGCGGCGATCGGCGCGTCCATGGCCCCGTCGACGAGCAGCGCGGGGTCGTGACAGCCGGCGCAGAAGCGGCTCTTGTCGGCGCCGTGGGCCTCGCGGAAGCGGTCGACCGAGGCGCGGTAGATCGGGTTGTTGAAGCTGGCGAAGGCGTGGGCGCTGGCCTGCCACTGGGCGGCGATCTCGACGTGGCAGCTCGCGCAGGTCGCGGAGTCGGAGAGGTCGCGGCCGGACACCGCGCCGGCGAGCTGCGTCAGCGCCGGGAAGAGCGGGCCGCGGTCCTCGGGGAGCAGGGCCGGGGCGAGCGCGCCCGCGGGAGCAGCGGGCGCCGCGCTCTCGCGGGCGGCGTTCGGCGCGACC